>JARLGR010000115.1 GCA_031292665.1 Mycobacterium sp.
CCGCCGGTCCGGGAACCATCGACTGGCCTGCGCCGGGGGGTTCGACCAGCCGTTGCGCGACCACATCGACGGCGCAGTTGATGACCGCGTCGGCGCCCACCCTGAGCGCCTTCTCCAGCCGAGAGGCAATCAGGTCGACAACGACGACGTGTTGCACACCAACCGATTTGAACCCGACCGTCGCGCCGAGCCCGATCGGACCGGCTCCGAATACCACCACCTTGTCGGACGGACTCGTCCGGGCCTGGTTCACTGCATGTCGCGCCACCGCCATCGGCTCGTTCAGCGCCGCCACCGAGAACGGTATGTGCTTAGGCACAACTTCGAGGCTTTTGCCGCGCACAGCCTGCTCGATGAGCAGATAGTCCGCCAAACCGCCTGTCGCGCCGCCATTGCCGATGATGCCGCTGGGCGCCGCCATCGGATTGATGACCACGTGGTCGCCCATGGAGATGCCCGTCACGTCGCCACCCACCTCGACCACCTCGCCGGAGGGTTCGTGCCCGAGCGGCATGCGCCCCTGCCGGGGGGGCAGTCCACCGAGCGAGATGTACAGCGCGTCCGACCCGCAGATGCCGCAGGCCCGCATCTTCACCAAGACGTCCGCGGGGCCGACCGCGGGCGTGGGCACGTCGACAACCTCGGTCCGACCTGGTCCGCTCACCACCGCGACTTTCATCGAAACCCTCTCTCATCCAGGTGGAGTCGTCGGCGAAAGCAGCTTCTCGGCCGCGCCGTAGGGATCGTCGTGGCCATCAACCACCGACTCCGCCAGCCGATCCAGATCCGGCCGGGACCGCATCAGGGTCTGCGCCAGGGACAGGATCTGCGCTCGAGCGCGGGCCAACCGGCGCTCGCGGCTGTCGGTGCGGTGGTGCGCGTCAATGGCGGCCACCAGATCCTCGACACCCTCGCCTCGAGCAGCGACGAGACTGACGATCGGCGCGTCGGTTTCGGCCCGGAGATCGCGCACGGTCTGCTCGGCGCCCTCTCGATCGGCCTTGTTCACCGCGACGATGTCGGCGACTTCCAGCACGCCGGCCTTGGCGGCCTGGATCGCGTCGCCCGCGCCCGGATTGAGGATGACGATCGTCGGATCGGCGACGGCCGCAATCTCGATTTCGGATTGTCCCACCCCTACGGTCTCCAGCAGCACCACCCCGTAACCGAGGGCGCCCAGCAGACGGATGGCCGCGGGAACCGCCGCGGCCAGACCCCCGAGATGGCCGCGGGTTGCCACCGAACGGATCAGCACATCGGAGTCGTTGATGTGCGCGGCCATCCGGATTCGATCACCCAGCAGCGCACCGCCACTGAACGGCGACGACGGGTCCACGGCCAGCACGGCCACCCGACACCCGCGCTGCCGGTAGGCACCGACCAGGGCGGCGATCGTCGTCGACTTCCCGGCGCCGGGTGGCCCGGTGATACCGATAACGCACACCGTTGCGGGCTCGATGCTCGCCAGCACCTCGTCGCGCTGGTCGCCTTCGATCAGACTGAGCAGCCGACCCACCGCGCGCGGAGATCCGTTGCGCGCGCTGGTGACCAGGTCGGCGATGGTCATCTGCGCATTATGGCGTGGCCACTTCGTCGACCGTTGCGGAGCCCATTGCGCCGCCGCGGCGGCGCAATTCGTCGACCAGGGTGACCAGCATCCTGGCCCCGGCGGCGGCCACCGGGTGTCCCAGCGAGCAGCCGCTGCCGCTGACCTTTACCATGTCGGCCTCCAGGATGAGTCTTCTCCTGTTCGGCGAGTACGTTGCGGGACACACTGGCAGACAGGATTCATGAGAACACCATTCTCTCAGGCCGAGAGTGATAGCTGCAAGAAGTTCGGCTTCGTAGACTAGCCCTTGAGCAGACGCAGAATCGCACGCATACCCGTCGACTCGTGCGATTCTGCGACTGCTCGCCGCCTTCAGAACGCGGCCGACGATGGAGGGCGGCATGACTCAACCGGAGGGAACCATCGCGGTCCCAGGCGGAAACGTGTGGTTCAAGCGGGTGGGCGGCGGAGCGGGCCTCCCGCTGCTCGCGGTTCATGGCGGCCCGGGCCTGCCACACGACTACCTGCGGTCGCTGGAGCGTCTGGCCGACGAACGAGCGGTCATCTTCTGGGATCAGCTAGGGTGTGGAAAGTCCAAATGCCCTCCTCATCCGGAACTTTGGACGATGGAACGCTCGGTGGCCGAGATGGATGCCGTGGTGCGGGGGCTGGGCCTGAACCGCTTCCACATCTTCGGCAACTCCTGGGGTGGGATGCTGGCCCAGCAGTACGCGCTCGACGCGACGTCCGGGGCCGTCAGCCTCACCATCTCGAACAGCATCGCGTCGATCCCGGAGTTCTCGAACATGGTGTCGCGTCTGAAGGCCGACCTGGACCCGGCGACTCAAGCCGCGATCGACCGTCATGAAGCCGCCGGCACGACCTACTCACCCGAATACCAGGCCGCCATCCGCACCTGGAACGAAACCTATCTCTGCCGGGCCCGTCCGTGGCCCACGGACCTCGAGGAGGCCTTCAGAAACATGGGCACCGAGATCTTCGAGACGATGTTCGGCCCCAGTGACTTTCACATCGTCGGGACCATCCGCAACTGGGATGTGTTCGACCGGCTAGCCGAAATCACGTTGCCGACCCTCGTTATTGCCGGCAGGTTCGACGAATGCGTGCCTGAACACATGTGGGAAATGCACCAGCGAATCGTCGGCTCGCGGTTTGAATTCTTTGAGTCCAGCTCCCATATGCCGTTTGTGGAAGAGCCCGACCGGTTTGATGAGGTGATGCGCGACTTTCTGCGGCAACACGACTGATCGACTACGGGCTTTGAGTTCAACGAGGCGGTTGTCCCGACTCGACGCTGTGCACGACGAGTCCGATCGCCCATTCGATCGCCTTTATGGCGTCTAGTGAACTTGCCCCCCAATGCATGACCAAGCGTTCGTAGGCAGGCGGGCTCCACAGTACGTCCAGCACGCCGGCCGCCAGGGCTTGCTGCTGCGACGACCAGTCCGGAGCAGCGGTCGCGACGGCGCCGCGCAGGGCGTCGCCACGGGCACGATCCATGGCTGTAAACGTGGGGTCATCGGGCTTGATAGTCCAGGACGAAACCGCGAAGGACGACAATGCTTCGAAGACGCGGCGGGCCACCGCGGCGACGCCCGCAAGGTCAACATGTTCGTAGCTCACTCCGGCACGCTCTTGAAATCGCTGCATGACCGCATCATGGAGGTTGCGTTCGGTTGCGAAGTGCCGGAACACCGTTCGCTTACTTACGCCCGCGCCTTCCGCCACCGCCTGGAACGTCATCGCGCTCCAGTCGAGGTCGGATAGGCCTTCGACGATCTCAACGCCAGCGCGCACGATCCGCTCCCGTGTGTCCGCGGTCTTCTGTTCACGCACCCGGCTGCGATAGGGACGCTGCGTACGCGTCGGCGCATCGGGCGAAGTCTTTATTGACATTTCCCCATAATTCACGTCATCATAGTGACACTAATTAGCTGTCGGGCAAAGCCGGCACGCGGATCTGCCGGACGTGCCGCCAAGGAGATACGCATGGACTGGGTCGAAGACGTACTCGACGCGGCTCGCCGCGATACCGGACTTGAGGACTTCGGCGTCGATTCATTCCGCGAGGGGCTGGAAGTTCTGATCGAATCGTTGCGTACCGAAGCAGACTTGACTCCCCTGGGCGACTTCATCGTTCGCGACTTAATCATGAGGGCTCTCAAGAACCGGCTCTATGTCGAAGACTGGTACCGACGTCACCCCGAAATAGCGGATGAGGTTATTGAACGCCCGTTGATTGGACTCGGTCTACCACGCACAGGCTCGACCGCACTGTCGTTCTTGCTTGCCGAAGACCCGCACGCGCGTTCGCTGCGCCGATGGGAGGCAGGCGAGCCGTGCCCGCCACCGTCCACCGTCGAGGGTCCCGATCCCCGGATTGCCGCCTCAACGGCCCAGCAGGAGATGTTAGACACCGCCGCGCCCCGACTGGCCGCTTTGGTACCGACGACAGCGACGGGGCCGGAGGAGTGTCAAGACCTCATGGCACTGGATTTCAAAAGCCACTACTTCCAGGCGTTCGCGCACATTCCCACGTATTCGCGCTGGCTACTCGATGCCGATCTCACGCCCACCTACGCCTACGAACGACGGACACTGAAGTTGTTGCAGTGGGGCCAACCTCGCCGACCCTGGCGATTGAAGTGCCCCTCGCATTTGTTGTTTCTGCCTCACTTGGACAAAGAGTTTCCGGATGCCCGCTACGTCTGGACGCACCGTGATCCGACGGACGTGATCCTGTCGGTCGCCGACCTCTATGCCGAGTTCGGGCAGATGACCTCGAACACGGTCGACCGAACCTACCTAGGGCAACTCAATGTCGAGCATTGGTCACTCGGTATGCAACGCGCGCTGGCGTTCCGTGAGGCCGGCAACAATCACCGGTTTTTTGATCTTGATTTCACTGCTGTTCAACGTGATCCGATCAGTGAAGTCAAACGCCTGTACGCATGGCTAGGAGAACCGGTGTCAGCCGAGTTCGAGGCGGGCATGCAAGCCTGGTGGCAAGCCGAGGCCGCATCGCGGTTGCCGAACGCGCATCCCGAAGCGGCCGTGTTCGGGGTGAACGTGGAGGCGGTGCGCCCCCTGTTCGCTGACTACATCCAGCGTATGGCGACCTGGACCGCTTCGACGGTCGAAACATGACAACAGCAGGAAAGGTTGCACAGCCATGACCATCGATGTAACCGGCGGACTGCGCGAGGACTGGGAATATGTCTGGGCCCGCCAGCCAGGGGACCCGGAAGCCCGCGAATCGGTGAATGCCTGGATCTGGGACGATAGTGGCCGGTTCGGTCTGCCCAGGATCGGGGTCGAGGCCTTGGCCGACCAGTGGGACACCCACGATATCCAGGTAAACATCGCTTTTGCCGACGGCCGCGTTCTCAACGTTTTCGGCAACGGGCCCGTCCACAACCCGCTGGCCGCCGACAGCAAGCCGCGGATCCTCGGCGCCGGGCCGCTGTCCTTCGAGATCGTTGAGCCCTATCGGCACCTCTGCGTCAATCTCGATGGCCAGGCGGTCGCCACTACGGCCAACGCCCAAATGGCCGGGTGGATGCCATGGTCGGCCGAGGGCGAGCTTATTGCGGTTAAGGCGCAGATAGACATCCGGCCGATACTGCCTCCTTGGGAAAACGGCTCGACCAGCGAGGAAGCGCGGCGCATCTTGTCCACGCAGGAAGAGGGCTACCTGATCGGTTATCCCTGGCGTTTCGAACAGCTCTGCAGTGCAAGCGGGACCATCAGCGTCGGAAACGAGACGCACGAGATCCACGGCGGCGCCAACCGAATCCGCCGGCAAGGCGTCCGGCGCCTGGCCCCGCTTCGGGGCCACGTTTGGCAAGCGGCCGCGTTTCCAAGCGGTTTCGGATTCGGCTTCCAGATCTACCCGCCGCGTACTGATGGCAAGCCGACCTACAACGAGGGCTACATCATCTCTGACGGCAGAGTCGCCCCCGCGCGGGTTGTCAAGGCGCCGTTCTTGAATCGCTTGCAGCCGCAGGATGAGGATGTCTCGCTTGTTCTCGAGGCTGCCGGCAACACCATCGAAATCGAGGGCTACACCACGATGTCGACATTCATGGTCATGCCGCCAGAGGTAGGCGGCGGCTTGCAGTTGCAGCAGGCGCTCGCGCGCTACAGCTACAACGGGGAGACGGTGATGGGGATGATCGAACGTTCGACTGCCCAAGATCAGGTTCAGTCGTGATCAAGACGCCCGTGGACAAGCCGATGGGCGTCAGTTGTTTCCCGCCGCCAACTTGGTGACGATCGACCGGAAATCTTCGGTCATAAAGGACTGCTGCTCAGCCGAGAGGGCATAGTCCAGACTGGCGAGCACAGCCCGCTCCAAGTGGATGTTGAGCACGCGCTTGGTGCTTTCGACCGCCTGCTGGGGTAGCCCCAAAATCTTTTTGGCGCAGGCGATTGCCTCGGCAACGGGGTTGGCGACGGCATGGTTGGCCAGCCCGAGTTCGACTGCGCGCTGCGCGCTGATGCGCCTGCCGGTCAACGCATACTCCTTGGCCAGCAGCAGGCTGATGTGCAGCGGCCAGGTCAAGGGTCCGCCGTCGGCGGCAACCAGACCGACCTGCACATGCGGGTCGGCTAGATAAGCGTCTTCGGCGATGTAGACGATGTCGCTCAGCGCGACCAGGCTGCAGCCCAGCCCGACGGCCGGGCCATTGACCGCCGCCACCACCGGGATTCGGCACCGCGCCATGCCCAGCACGATCTCTCGCCCGTCGCGAATGGTCTTGGCGCGCAGATCGGCATCGGTCGACAATTCCTTGAGATACGAGAAATCGCCGCCGGCCGAAAATGCTCTGCCGGCCCCAGTGATCACCGCCGCGCGCGCGCTAGGGTCGTCGGTCAATCGCTGCCACAGTCGAGCGAGTCCGACGTGCAGGTTGTCGTTGACCGAGTTGAGGGACTCCGGCCGGTTGAGGGTGATGATCCGCAGCGGCCCGTCGGCACGGACATCGATTTCGGCAGGCATGTCGTACATGTCAGACTCCCAATCCCAAGATTCGCGAAGCGATGATGTTCTTCTGTATCTGTGATGTCCCGCCCATCACGCTCTGCGCGCGGCTGTACAGATAGGCGCTGAGCAGGTCGGGGTCACGGGTTCCGGCGACCGCCAGTGCGGCGTGCCCGACGGATTGCTCCACCCACGTCATCAACAGTTTGTCGAGTGATCCTTCTGGGCCATGCGAGACGCCGTCGAGTTGTTCGGACAACCGCCGCCGCACGTGATGCGTCAGCATCTCGGACTGGACCGCCGCCCACGCGAGCTCTTCGGATACCGGACCTTTATCGTTCGCGTTACGCGCGAACAGGCTTCGCACGATCTTGCCGTACCGAGCCGCGTAGCCCAGCGTGGACGGTTCGCGCTCGTGCCCGACGACGGTCATGGCGACCGCCCACCCATCCCCGGGATCCCCCACCATCCGATCCGCCGGCACCGTCGCACCGTCAAAGAAGACTTGGCCGAACTCGTTGGTAACCCCGTTGATCATGCGCAGCGGGCGCTGTTGCACGCCAGGCTGTTTCATCTCGACGATGAATGCCGACAAACCGCGGTGGCGTTTGACCTCGGTGTCCGTGCGGGCCAGCAGCAGGCAGTAGTCGGCGACGTCGGAGTAACTGGTCCAGACCTTATGTCCGTCTATCACATAGGTGTCACCCTCGCGGCGGGCGGTCGTCGTCAACGACGCCAGGTCCGAACCCGCACCCGGCTCACTGAACCCTTGGCACCACCGCTCGGTGCCGTTGATGATGCCGGGCAGGAAGCGCCGACGCAGCTGGTCACTCGCGTGCCTGCCGATGCCGTAGATCAGGTAGCCCACGCTGGGGCGTGGCGGAGCACCGGCGCGCGCCAACTCTTCGTCGACGATGACGTCGTACACCGGCGGCAACTCCTGACCGCCGTAATCGCGGGGAAACGACAGGCCGAAGAATCCCGCACCATAAAGGGCCTGATGCCACTCGGCCTGGCGCGCCCAGTACTCGTCACCGGAGCCGGAGAAATCCTTAACGTGCAGCGCCAACCACGTTCGCAGCCGCTTGCGGAAGGCGGCCTCGTCGGGTGAGTCACGAAAGTCCAAAGTCGATCTCCTTCAGCGTCACGGGCCACAGTTCCGTTGAGGTCAACGCACGGCGCAGGTAGACGTGGACGAGGCAGTCCCAGGTGTTGCCGATGCCGCCGTGCACCTGTATAGCGGTCTCGCAGACGGTGCGGGCGGTACGCGCGCAGTAGACCTTCGCGATCTGGGCCGCGCGGATCGCGTCCCCGGGCGCCAGTTCGTCGACCGCCCACGCGGCATGCCGCAAGATGCTCACCGAACCTTCAATCAGCGCAAGGCTTTCTGCCAACATGTGCGCGACGGCTTGATAGGACCCGATCGTGTTGCCGTACTGCTCGCGGATTTTCGCGTAGTCGCAGGCGACCGCCTGCGCACCGCGGGCGATGCCGACCAGGTCGGCCGAGGTGGTGACCAGCGCCAGCGCCCGCCACTGTGCGGCAACCTCCGGACTCACGTCGCCGAGTGTGACCGGCGATCCCAGCGTGTCCGCTTCCGAGCGGGTCAGATCGGCGCCCGTCCGAACGGCGCCCAGGCCTGTCGACAGGATCGTGTTGCCGGACAGCGCCACGGCGCGCCGCGCGCCGCGGGCGTCGATCGCTCGGCCGTCGACGGCTACGGTGCTTGAGGTCGCTCCCGGGGCGTCGGCATCGACGTGGCGCGCAAGATCATCGGCCAGTATCGGGCCCAGAAACGGTGCGTCGACCACGCGGCGGCCGAATTCTTCGGCGACGATCGCCACTTCGACCCCCGAGGCGCCGTCGGAGCGCAGCGATCGCCAGCCGGTCATGTGGATCTGCTTGTCCAGCCGGGCGATTCGATTCTGGTCGTCGAGATCCTGAACCGCGCCCGGCCCAAGGTCGTCGGCCAGCTTGGCGGCGGCGTCACGCAGTTGCCGTTGCTCAGCGGTCAGACGTACATCCATATTGCTCCTTGAGCTTTCGGCGCAGCACCTTGCCGGAGGGCAGGCGGGGAATGTCGGGCACGAACACGAAACGGCTCACGTGTTTGTAGGACGCCAGCCTCTCGTCGACCCGGGCGGTCAGTTCGGCGGCGACCGTCTCCGTGGCCGCCATGTCGAGGGGTGCGCGCGCCGCGACCGCGGCAAAGATCGCCTCCCCGTTGATTCCGTCGGGAACACCGAACACCGCGCAGTCATGGACGGCCGGATGACCGTGCAGCACCGTCTCGATTTCGGCGGGGGCGACCTGGAAGCCGCGCACCTTGATCATCTCTTTCAGGCGGTCGGTGATCCGCAGCCAACCGTCGGTGTCGAGCCAGCCGACATCCCCGGTCCGGTACCAGCCGTCGCTGATCGCCTCGGCGGTCGCCGCGCCCGGCAGATAGCCGGCCATCAGTGATGCCGACCGGGCCTGGATCTCCCCCACCTCCCCCGGACCCACCGGCCGGCCGGTCTGAAGCGAAACCACCCGCACCTGGACACCGGGCACCGGGTGCCCGACCGTGTCGAGCCGTGCCCCCTCGAGCGGATTACACGCGATGACAGGCAGTTCGGTGGTGCCGTACGCGGGCACCCACCCAACGCCGGTCCGGCGGGTGACGGTCTCGGCGACGTCGGCGCTGACCGGCGTCGCCCCCCACATGATGAAGCGCAGCGAGGACAGGTCGTACGACTCGAGCCGCGGGTGCGAGGCGATGGCCAGCGCGATGGGCGCGACCGCCATTTCGACTGTGACGCGGTCACTTTCGATATGATGCAGCATTTGGTCGATGTCGAATCGACGGTGCAGCCGCATCCGGGCGCGCGTCCGCAGCGCCGTGAGGATGTTGAGCAGACCGAGGATATGTGAGGGCGGCGTCGCGATCTGGATCCGGTCGCGTCGCGTCAGGCCCAGCGCGTGCCGCCACTGCCGGACGGCCTCATCCAGTGACGCGTGGGTGTGCCTAACGGCCTTCGGCAGGCCGGTGGTGCCGGAACTGAAGACCAGCACGGCGTCGGCGCCGCGCCGCGGTGATCCGGCTCTCGGCTCGCTGGCAGCGGCCGGTTCGTCCAGGTGCAGCATCGGCATGAGGCCGCCCAGCACCGGGTGGTCGCCGACCGCGAGCGCCGGGTCGGTCAGCGCGAGCGCGTGCTCGACCTCGTCCCGCTTCCACGCGGGGCTGATCAATACTGCGGTTGCGCCGAGCCGCCAGATGCCGAGCAATGCGGCGACGAACTCCGGCCGGGTGGAGGCCATGATGGCGATCCGTTGACCCTCCGCCGCACCGCTTTTTGTCAAGGCCGCGGCCCAGCCGTCGGCCAGCGCGTCGAGTTGAGGCAGGCTTAATCGCCGTTCCTCGAACGCGAGCGCTACCGGCTCGGTCACGTCCCGCCCTTCCCTGCCAGGCCGGGCTGACCCGACATCCGCGTGGTCTTGAGAAGATCCTATCTATCCGTGAGAATAGTATTCTCTATACTGAAGAATGCAAGTACGGGAAGGGGGGGTCACGGTGACGGTCACCCCGAATACCGAGGAGACTGCACGGGTGACGGATTCGGCATCCAGCGACGGCCACGGGGCCGGCACGGTGACCATCCTGCTGGACCGCAAGAAGGTATCGGTAGCCCTGGTCCCCGGCGAGACTCTGCTGGAGAGCGCGCGCCGGGCCGGCCTGCAGCCGCCGTTCAGCTGCGAGGCCGGCAATTGCGGCACATGCATGGCCAGGTTGGTCGAGGGACATGCGACCATGCGGGCCAATGAGGCTCTCGACGAGGACGAGGTTGCCGAGGGCTACATTCTGACGTGTCAGGGTGTACCGGATACGGATTCGATCACGGTGCTCTACGAGTAGCTGTCACATAAGGGGTGGCGATGGCCAAGGGCATCATCCTCGTTGAGAGTCGACCCAGCTCGCCCGACCGCGACCAGGAGTACAACACCTGGTACAACGACGTCCACCTGGGCGAGCTTGTGGCGCTCGACGGATTCGTCTCGGCGCGTCGCCTGCGACCGGTCGACGGCGACGGTCCCTATGTGGCCCTCTACGAGGTCGAGGGGGACGACCTTCAGGCCATCCTGGACAACATGCTTGCCAACGCCGGCCGGCTGCACCTATCCGACGCTCTGCAGCTGGATCCGCCGCCGATCATGCGACTGCTCGAGGTGACCACCGAGTACGGCGGCTGATCGAGCTGGGCGAGTAGCCGAGCGCCGATCGACAGCCTCCCCTTGACGCCGAACGTCGACTTGTGGGGCCAAACCTGGTGATTTTGGCACAACGACTCGACGTTCGGCGGAGAGTTCAAAGCTCCGGCGGTGGCCGGTAGTCGGGCTCGTATCCGGACACGTGGATCGGGCTACCGACGAGACGGAAATCACCCGCCGTCACAACCATTTCCGGCGTCGCTTCCAGCGCCTCCGGCAGCGTCCTGACCGCGGCCGCCGGCACTCCGAGGGGACGCAGTCGCCGTTGCCAGTTGGCTGCGGTGTCGGTTCCCAGCGTCGCTGTGACGATGGCGAGGACCTCATCGCGGCGTTTGACTCGTTCGGCCATCGTTTCGAAACCACCGATACCCGCCTCGGCCGCGAAGGACTTCCAAAAGCCGTCGTGTGTGACGAACAGCGCAAGGTACCCTTCCGACGTCGGAAACAGCTGCGCCGGGACATAATACGAATGCGCCCCGTGCGGCCGGCGCTGCGGTTCGATGCCGTCGTTGAGGTATGCGGAAGCATGGTAATTCAGCTGCGACAGCATGACGTCGCGCAGCGACACATCCACTTGCCCACCCGTCCCGGAGATTATCTTGGCCAAAAGCCCCAGCGCCGCGCACATTCCGGTGGAGTTGTCGGCCGAGGAATAGCCGGGCAGCGTCGGCGGACCGTCCGGGTCGCCGGTCAGCGCGGCGGTACCGACGGCGGCCTGAACCACGTAATCGAAGGCCGGGTCGTCGCCGCCGTACAGGCCGAAGCCGGTGATCGCCACGCAGACGATCCGTTCGTTCCAGCGTCGCAACGCCTCGTAGGTGAGGCCCAGCCGGCGGACGGCTGACGGCTTCAAGTTCACCAGCAGGGCTTGGGATTGCGCCACCAATTCGCCTAAGCGTTGTTGTCCGGCATCGGAATTCAGGTCCAGACAGATGCTGGATTTGTTGCGGTTGATGCTGGCGAAGTAGCTCGACCCTACGCTGCGGGAGATCTCGCCGCCCGCGGGCTCGATCTTGGTGACCTCGGCGCCGAGGTCGGCGAGCAGCATGGTGGCGTACGGGCCGGCCAGCATGGTTCCGACCTCGAGAATACGTATTCCCGCCAGCGGTCCGGGGTCTGCTGAACTCAACGCAGCTCCGTTGCCAACGCGGCGATCATCTCGCGCGTCCGGCGTTTGGAGGCGACGAGTTCATCCCGGTTGTCTCCGATCGGAAGCAGCCGCACCGACAGGTCGGTGACCCCGGCGTCGGCGAACCGGCGCAGCCGGGCCAGGATCGCCGTCTCGTCGCCGGCCGCGCAGATGTCGCCCACGTCCTTGGCGTCGCCGTAGCCGAGCAGTCGCTGATAGTTGGGCGAGACTTCGGCCTCCCCCAGAATCCGGTTGGCGCGTTCGCGGGCGGCGTCGGCTTCTCCTGCGGCGCAGAGGCAGACGGGTACACCCGCGACGATGCGCGGTGCCGGCCGCCCGGCGTTGTCAGCGGCCTTGGTGATGCGCGGGACGACGTGCTCGGCGACCGCACGTTCGTCGGCCATCCACAGAATGGTGCCGTCGGCGCGCTCGCCGGCGATGGTCAGCATCACCGGCCCGAGCGCAGCCACCAACACCGGCAGTGGTGCGACCGGGCCGAGATCGAGCGGGTTGTGCACGCGGAAGGTGTCGTTCTCCACGTCCACGGGGCCGGGGTTGGCCCGCTTAGTTGACAAGGCGGCGTGCAGCACGTCGAGGTAGTCCCTGGTGTACGCGGCCGGCCGCTCGTAGGGAAGTCCGAGCATGTCGCCCACGATCCAGTGGTGGGACGGTCCGACACCCAGCACCAGGCGGCCGCCGGTGGCGGCGTGGACCGACAAGGCCTGGCGCGCCAGCGCAATCGGATGCTGCGCCTGCAGGGGAACGACGGCGGTGCCGAGTTCGATGCGGGTGGTGCGCGTCCCCAGCAGCGTCACCGCCACCAGCGCGTCGAAGTCGCTGGGAATCTGCGGTATCCAGGCGCTGTCCAGGCCCGCGCCCTCGGCCCAGTCGATGTCGGCCATCATCCGGGTGACCTTGCGGGCGGAGTCCCCCCGCTCGGGTCCGATCATCACTCCGACGCGCACGATTCCTCCGGGGCTGGTTGCTCTAATTCCGCAGTGCCGGTCAGCGCGCGGATGTCGCGCACGAGCACGTCGAGCGGTGTACCGGTGGGGAAGACCGCTGCGGCACCGACGGATAGCAGTTTGGGGACGTCGGCGTGCGGGATGGTGCCGCCCACGACAACCGCGATGTCCGCGGCGTCGGCGGCGCGCAGCGCTTCGATGGTGCGCGCGGTGAGCGACAGGTGGGCACCGGACAGGATGCTCAGGCCGACGACAGCCACATCCTCCTGGACCGCGATGGACGCGATGTCCTCGATGCGCTGCCGGATGCCGGTGTAAATGACCTCGAAGCCGGCGTCGCGCAGCGTGCGGGCGACGATCTTGGCGCCGCGGTCGTGCCCGTCCAGGCCGGGCTTGGCAACCAGAACGCGAACGGCCATCTAGAACACCACCGGTTGCTGGAATTCGCCCCACACCGCTTTGAGCGCGGAGACCATTTCACCGACCGTGCAGTAGGCGTTGGCGCAGTCGATCAGCTTGTGCATCAGATTGTCGGTTCCCTCGGCGGCCCGCGACAACACCGCAAGGGTGGATTGCACCGCGGCCGAATCCCTTTCGGCCTTCACCTTGGACAGGCGCTTGAGCTGCAGATCGCGTCCTTCGGCGTCCAGTTCGTAGGTGACCACATCAGGTTCCGGCTCCTCGGACACGAACCGGTTGACGCCGACGACGGGCCGGACGCCCGCTTCGATGTCCTGGTGCGTCCGGAAGGCCTCGTCGGCGATCAGGCCCTGCAGGTATCCGTCTTCGATCGCGCTGACCATCCCGCCGTGGCGTTCGAGGTCGTCCATGATCTCGACGATGCGGGCTTCGGTCGCGTCGGTGAGCGCCTCGACGAAGTAGGACCCGCCGAGCGGATCCGCCACGTTGGCCACGCCGGTTTCGTAGGCGAGGATCTGCTGGGTGCGCAGCGCCAGGGTGGTGGACTCCTCGCTGGGTAGCGCGAATGGCTCGTCCCAGGCCGCGGTGAACATCGACTGGACGCCGCCCAGCACCGCCGCCATCGCCTCGTAGGCCACCCGGACTGCGTTGTTGTGGGCCTGCGGGGCGTACAGCGAGGCGCCCCCGCACACACAGCCGAAGCGGAACATCGACGCCTTGTCCGTCGTCGCCCCGTAGCGTTCCCGCACGATCGTCGCCCAACGCCGGCGCCCCGCGCGGTATTTGGCCACCTCTTCGAAGAAGTCGCCGTGGGTGTAGAAGAAGAACGAGACCTGTGGTGCGAACTGGTCGATCGTCATCCGGCCCCGCTGCACGACGGTGTCGCAGTATGTGACGCCGTCGGCCAGCGTGAAAGCCATCTCCTGCACCGCGTTCGCCCCGGCGTCGCGGAAGTGGGCCCCCGCCACCGAGATGGCGTTGAACCTGGGGACCTCGGCCGCGCAGAACTCGATGGTGTCGGCGATCAGCCGCAGCGATGGCTCCGGGGGCCAGATCCACGTGCCCCGCGACGCATACTCCTTGAGGATGTCGTTCTGGATGGTGCCGGTCAGCTTGGCCCGCGGTATGCCCTTTCGTTCGGCGGCGGCTACGTAGAACGCCAGCAGGATCGCCGCGGTGCCGTTGATCGTCATGCTGGTGCTGATCCTGTCCAGCGGGATGCCGTCGAACAGGATCTCGGCGTCCGCCAGGGTGTCTACCGCGACGCCGACCCGGCCGACCTCCTCGCCGAACTCCGGATCGTCGGAGTCGTATCCGCATTGGGTCGGCAGATCGAGGGCCACCGACAGCCCCGTACCGCCCTGGTCCAGCAGGTAGCGGTAACGACGGTTGGATTCCTCGGCGGTGCCGAACCCCGAGTACTGCCGGAAGGTCCAGAGCTTGCCACGGTAACCGGCCGCGAAGTTACCCCGGGTGAACGGAAACTCTCCGGGCGGCGGAGGTTCCGCGCTCCTGTCCGCCGGCCCGTACACGGACTCCAGCGGGATGCCCGACGGTGTCTGAGTCTGATTATCCATCGACTGATAACGTACTTGCAAAAAAAGAGAATGCCAATACCATAGCCTGACCAGGACAAAGGAGGCTAATGCCCACAATGTGCTCGCCGACCGCAGACCTGTATCGCCACCGCCGCCGTAGCGAATATGGCGACGGTGAGCGTTTGGCCCCGGCGTCGCGCAGCCCTGAGATCATGGCCGACGCCGCCGACCTGTCCCGGTACGGCGGCGGCGAGCGGCCGCTTCCGGACCTTTTCCTGGACTGACCGCTAAGCTGCGGCATGCGGGGGCCACGAAAGCCAGGGCCCACGACGGAGGTCGACATGGTGGTTCCCAGGCCATCGGCGGAAGACATCGATGCTGCCGCACGACATTTCGGCTTTCACCTCGACGCCGATGCCCGACGGGATTACCTCGCGGCCGTTCGGCACACCTTGCGCTCGTACGACGTCGTCGACGAGCTGTACGCCGAGGTGGCGCGCCCAAAGGCCCCCGAACGTGCCTACCGGTTCCCCGAGCCTGGTGAGAATCCACTCGGCGCTTGGTATGTCACCACCGAGATCGGCTCCGCCGCCGAGGGTCCGCTGTCGGGCAGAACGGTGGCGATCAAAGACAATATTGCCGTCGCCGGTGTCCCGATGATGAACGGATCGCGCGCGGTGGAGGGTTTCGTCCCCGCCCGCGATGCCACCGTCGTCGAACGGCTGCTTGCCGCCGGGGCAACCATCGCCGGCAAGAGTGTCTGCGAGGACCTGTGCTGCTCGGGGTCTAGCTTTACGTCTGCCAGCGGGCCGGTGCGCAACCCGTGGGACACCGCGCGTGAAGCGGGCGGATCATCCAGTGGGAGCAGCGCACTCGTCGCAGCCGGTGCGGTCGACCTGGCCCTCGGCGGCGACCAAGGCGGGTCGATCCGGATCCCGGCGTCGCTGTGCGGTGTTGTCGGGCTCAAGCCGACGCACGGGCTGGTCCCCTATACGGGTGCGTTCCCGATCGAGCGGACGATCGATCACGTCGGTCCCATCGCGCGCACCGTTGCCGACGCCGCACTCGTGCTCACGGTGCTCGCCGGACCCGACGGGCGGGACCCGCGCCAGCCCGACACAATCGACGCGGTCGACTACCGATCCGCGCTCACCGGCGATGTGACCGGTCTGCGGGTGGGCATTCTCCTCGAGGGTTTCGGGCAGCCCGGCTCGCTGCCGAAGGTGGAAGAGGTGATTCGGTCGGCGGCGCGGCGGTTCACCGAGATCGGCTGCACCGTAGCCGAAATCAGCGTGCCCTGGCACCGGAACGCGGTTCATGTCTTCAACGTGATCTTTGCCGACGGCGCCACAAACCAGATGCTGGATGGCAACGGCTACGGGCTCGGCTTCGACGGACTCTACGACCCGGAACTCATGGCGCACTTCGCAAAACGGTTCGCCGACAATGCTGACGACCTCGCCAGCACCATCAAGGAAACGGCGCTGTGCGGCCACTACGGCCTCAGCAAGCTTGCCGGCGCGTCCTATGCCAAGGCGCGCAATCTGCTGCCGCACCTACGTGCCGCCTACGATGCGGCGCTCGCCCATTGCGACGTACTGGTGATGCCTACCGTGCCCGGCACGGCCGACACACTGCCGTCGGGCAGCCCGCAGGATGTCGCACTGCTCAAACGAGCGCACGGCAAGGCGGCCAACACCGCACCTATGGACATCACCGGCCATCCCGCGATATCGGTACCCGCCGGTTTGGTCGACGGCCTGCCAGCCGGAATGATGATCGTGGGCAAGCGATTCGACGACACCACCGTGTTGAGGCTCGCCGGCGCGTTCGAATCCCTCTGTGGCGGTTTCCCTTCCGCCCCGCTCGCGCGCGAGCTATAGGGGACCTATGCCCGGCAGAGGATTTCGCCGTGCGGGATCGCCAGCCAGCCGTCAGGGGCGGCGGCCCAGGCCCGCCATGCGGCGGCGATCTCCTCCAGCTGCGCGCCGGTGGCCAGGTTCAGACGCAGGAGCTCGCGGGCCACGCCCGAGTGCAGGATCCGGTCCGCCCACATTCCGCCCCACCACTCGCGGGTCTCCGGCGTCGCGTAGCACCAGACGCTGCCCGTCGGCGTGATGTCGTCGAATCCCGCCTCCTGGGCCCACGACAACAGCCGCCGGCCGGCATCGGGTTCGCCCCGGTTTGCGCGGGCCGCCTGCTCGTAGAGGTCCAGCCACAGGTCCAGCGCCGGGAGCCGCGGAAACCGCGGAAACCAGATGAAGCCCGCGTAGTCGGCGTCGCGGGCCGCCACGACTCCCCCCGGCCGGCACACCCGCTTCATCTCCCGCAGCGCCCGGACCGGATCGGTCACGTGCTGCAGCACCTGATGCGCGTGGACGATGTCGAACGAATCGTCGGGGAGACCGAGCGTGTGCACGTCGGCGGTGGCGAACGTGACGTTGGACAGGTTGCGCCGCTGGATCTCGGCCTGAGCCACAGTCAGGACGTCGGCGAACTGGTCGACGGCCAGCACCGGCCCGGGTGCGACCCGGGCCGCGAGGTCGCCGGTGATGGTCCCGGGGCCGCATCCGATGTCCAGCACGGATAACCCCGGCTTCAGGTGGGGCAGCAGGTAGGCCGCGGAGTCCTCCGCGGTCCGTCTCTGATGACCGCGGAGCACCGATTCGTGATGTCCGTGCGTGTACTTCGCCGGGCGTTCGTCGTTCATCGTGCGGCCCCTTCGGTCAGCGCGTCCCCGCGTCGAGCCTACCCGAGCGGCTCACATATTGAATTCTCTGTCTCAGAATATGAGACACTAGTCGACCGGCACGTTGAGGATCGGCCGGTCGACGGCGGCGCCGGGACCGTCGAAATGCCACCACTCGCCCGAATAGACGGTCAACCCGCCGTAGTTCATCGCGTCGCGCAACCTGGCCCGATTGTCCTGAGCTTCGGCACTCACCCCCTGCGTCGCGAATGCCGTTGCGCGCGAGGAATAGTCGTCGAAGTCCGTGCCCATGTCGGCCAGACAGAGTCCGTCCACTTGCCGGTCGGGCGGGCACTGCTGCTGCACGCTCGTGAAGGTCACGTCAACCGAACGCCCGGACTCGTGGCTGTGCGCATACTGACCCGGGCGAGCCACCCACGCCGGGTTGGGCACCACGCTGAACATCTTGACCTGAACGTCGTGCGGTCGGTAGCAGTCCCAGAACACCATCACGTGTCCTTGCGGGCGCAGCGCGGTCGCGGCCGCCGCCAGCCCCGGAGCCATGGATTGGTGCACCAGACATCGCGCGTCCGACGGATACAGCTGAGTGTGGGTGAAATTGTTGGTCGTCGCGTAGCGCAGGTCGATCACGGCATCGGGAACGACAGTCCGGACGTCGACGAATCCCGCCTGGCGGGCGGCGTCGCTGACGGGCGGCACATCGGGACTGGCCGGCGCGGTCGCGGCGCGGGAGACGTCGAGCAGTCCGACGGCAACCGCGACCGCGATGGACCGCCGCATCCGAGGCATCTTCCTATTGTCGCGGTTCGCCCAGCCTGACCGCGGCAGCCACACCATCCGCGGCAGGGCGCGCCGCCAGCGCTGTCGATCACCCGCTACCCATGTCACACTTCGGGCGTTGCTGAACGGTCGGCATTCAACCGAGATCCGCCACCGCGTACCGGCTCCAGGCGAACAGAGTCATGAGATCCCCGCCGAGGTCGGTCTGGCCGACTATGCGATAGCCGCCCTGCGCGACGTGGGAGTCATCCACAGCCGGCTGGTTGATGGAGCCGACCGCCCGCTAACGTCAGTAGCACACAAAGGAGGTTCTCATGGCCGGGCGGATCCCATTGGTTGATTATCTGGTGCTCGACGACGACGAACCGCACCTCGTCGCCGAGGAATGCACCAGCTGCGGTGCCCGGTTCTTCGACCGGCGCAACGCCTGCGCCGGCTGCTTTGCCACCGAGTTCAAGACCGTGCCGGTCGCGACCGA
>JARLGR010000116.1 GCA_031292665.1 Mycobacterium sp.
AGCTTTCGCGACGGATTTACAGTCCGCTCCCATTGGCCGCTCGGGCAACCTGCCGCCAGACAGGTTACAACGAGCGGGTAGACAAAGCACAAACGGCCATCACCCGGATGAAGGGACGAATCCAATGGCGGACTCATCGTTCGACATCGTCAGCAAAGTCGACCGCCAGGAGGTCGACAACGCGCTCAACCAGGCCGCCAAGGAGCTGGCCACCCGCTTCGACTTCCGCGGCACGGACACCGCGATCGCGTGGAAGGGCGAAGAGGCTATCGAGCTCACATCCTCGACCGAGGAGCGTGTCAAGGCTGCCGTCGACGTCTTCAAGGAGAAGCTGATCCGCCGCGACATCTCGATGAAAGCCTTCGACGCCGGCGAGCCACAGCCTTCCGGCAAGACCTATAAGGTCAGCGGCACCCTCAAGCAGGGCATCAGCAGCGAGAACGCCAAGAAGATCACGAAGGTCATCCGCGACGACGGGCCAAAGGGCGTCAAAACCCAGATCCAGGGCGACGAGATCCGCGTCAGCAGCAAGAAGCGCGACGACTTGCAGGCGGTCATCGCCATGCTGAAGCAGGCCGACCTGGACGTGGCGTTGCAGTTCGTCAACTACCGATAGCGGGCGATCCGCTGCCGGCGTAACGCCATGGCGATAAATGCGGCGCGCCGCATTTAGCCGGGGCGTTACGCTCGGCGAGCGATGTCGAGACCCGATGATTAAAGCGAGGTTCACGATGACGGTGACTTCCCAGGATGCCGCCCACCCCACCCCGGCCGAGGACGGGTACTCCGACGTCATCATCGTCGGCGCCGGCATCTCCGGCATCGACGCGGCCTATCGGATCACCGAGCGCAACCCGGGCCTGACCTACACCATCCTGGAGCAGCGCGCGCGCATCGGCGGCACGTGGGACTTGTTCCGCTACCCCGGGGTACGTTCCGACAGCAGCATTTTCACGCTGAGCTTTCCGTTCGAGCCGTGGACGCGGAAGGAAGGCGTCGCCGACGGCGAACACATCCGCGAATACCTGACCGCCACTGCGCGCAAGTACGGCATCGACCGTCACATCCGCTTCAACAGCCATGTCCGCTCGGCGGACTGGGATTCGTCCACCGACACGTGGACGGTCACCTGCAAACAAGAGGGAACGCAGGACGGCGCCGAGAAGCGCTACCGCGGCCGATTCGTGTTCTTCGGCAGCGGTTACTACAACTACGACGAGGGCTACACCCCCGACTTTCCCGGCATCGAGCAGTTCAACGGCACCGTCGTGCACCCGCAGCACTGGCCCGTAGACCTCGATTACACGGGCAGGAAGATCGTGGTTATCGGCAGCGGCGCGACCGCGGTCACGCTGCTCCCGTCTCTGTCCGAGCGCGCCGGGAAGGTGACGATGCTGCAGCGCTCGCCGACGTATCTGATTTCGGCGTCCAAATACGGCAACGTTGCCGCCGTCGCCCGTAAGGTGTTGCCCCGCAAGCCCGCTCACCTGGTGATTCGGATGTACAGCGCATTGACCGAGGCCGTGTTCTTCTTCTTCTTCTCGCGGCGGGCGCCGGACTTGGTGAAGTCGCTGCTGCGGCGCAACGCGATCAGCAGCCTGCCCGCCGGGTACGCCGTCGACGTCCACTTCAAGCCCCGCTACAACCCGTGGGATCAGCGGATGTGCCTGATCCCCGACGCCGACCTGTACAACGCCATCAGCGCCGGCCGCGCCGACGTGGTCACCGACCACATCGACCATTTCGACGCGACCGGTATCGCGCTCAAGTCCGGTGGGCATCTCGACGCCGACATCGTCGTCACCGCCACGGGCCTGCAGCTGCAGGCGCTGGGCGGGGCGGCGGTCAGCATGGACGGTGAAAAGGTCGATCCCACCGAGCGCTTCGTGTACAAGGCTCACATGCTCGAAGACGTGCCCAACCTGTTCTGGTGCGTCGGCTACACGAACGCGTCGTGGACGCTGCGCGCCGACATCACCGCACGGGCGACGGCAAAATTGCTGGCGCACATGGCCGCTCACGGGTATACCCACGCCTACCCGCGCCTCGGGGATGCGCCGATGGTCGAGAAGCCGGCCTGGGACATCAATGCCGGCTACGTGTTGCGGGCGCTGCATGCGCTGCCCAAGTCCGGCACCAAGCGCCCGTGGAATGTGCGGCAGAACTACCTCGCCGACGCCATCGACTACCGCTTCGACCGCATCGAGGAGGCGATGGTATTCGGCCGGGTCGCCGACCGGGCACCGATCGCGGGGTAAACGTCAGCGAGGGTCGTTGGCCCCCAACACCGATTCGCCGGGCACGATGGGTTTTCCGCAGTTGGGGCAGAACTGTTCCGCAGGATGGTGTTCGGCCCCACAGCTCGAGCAGTAATGGGGTTCCACCGCACGCTTGTCCGCGGGGGCCAGGCCGATGAGCCGGGCGGCGCCGGTTTTGATGCCCGTCCGACCGCGGACCGGTTTCGCGGTATCGGCGGGTGCGCCCGAAATAAGCTGCAGGCCAGACTCTTTCGGTAGGGTGTACAGGTTCCACCGTCTTCGCGTCACCAGGAGGGTAAGACCGGCGCCGGCGGCGAGCACCAACCCCACGCTGCCGACGATGTACCACAACAGTTTTGCGCCACTCAGCGCCGTTGCATCACCGTACTGCTGGCGCAGATTGACCGCGCTCGTCTTGAGAACCAGCAGCCCGGGGTAGTCGGGCGACATCGCCAAGGTCTGGTCGAACTCGTCGATCGCCTCCGTGTAGTGGCCGGAGTAGTAATGGCCGAGCCCTTTGCGATAGACCACATCGGCGGGTCCGAGCGTCGGCTTGACACCCTTGCTCGCCAGGATCGCCGACAGGCTGTCCGCGGGCGCGATGAAATTAAAGGGCTGCGGTTCGCCGACGGGGCCGAAGCTGTTCACCCCGATCACCTTGCCGTTGAGCTCTACGGTGGGGCCGCCGCTCATGCCGTCGGTGACCGCGGCATCGACCTCGTACTCGGGGGCGGAGCCCATGTTCGACTTCTTGCTGAGCTTGCCGCTCTTGTTCGTCGGGTCCAGCGACGGACCGGTGATGTTCTGGGTGCTCTCCGGAAATCCCACAGCCAGAACCGATGTGCCGATGCTGACGTCGGCGTCGGTGGCCAGCTCGGACGACGGCAGGTTGTGCTTGTCCACCTTCAGAAGGGCGACGTCGCCTTTGCCGAGGGACCGGAAGTCCACGACACTGGCGGGCACCTTGCCGGCGACCGTCGCGCCCGTGCCATACAACAGCGAGACGCTGATCTCGGGCCCCCGGTCCGCGCTGTCGCCCACCACGCGCGCATTTTTCTGCAGCCACTCCAATGCCGCTGCGGGGTCCCGCGATTCGGGAGCATCCGGGAATTGACTAATGTATTCGACGGCGGCCCGCTTGAGGATCAACAGCTTGGCGCTTTCCGGGTCGACGCAGTGACCCGCCGTGGCCACCCAACCGTCGGGATTGACGACGAACGCGGTGCAGTTCCACGTTGCGATGAAGGGCATGTTCGTGCCCTGTCCGAATTGAGACAGGATCTCGCCGTCGGGCAGCCGAACCCCGCCATAGCCTTGACCGGCGAGGTACATCACGGCCGGCCGTATCATCGCCGCCGCCCTTTCCTCCGGGTTGGCCTGCGGTCGACCGCCATTGGCCGATGCGATGCCCGGTGACCCGATCAGCGCCGTCACGAGAGCCACCATGGTGGCCGACACCAGCGCCAACGCCCGGCCGTAACCAGCGCGTATGGGCATGATTCCTCCTCGCATCGGATCCACCTTCGACGATCCGGCACGTCACGCCGTGCGGGTAGGGACCGAAGTCCCCTGGCATGAGGTCATTTGGTTTCGACTCGGGCCCATAGAGGCCGCGTGAACTGCTTCTCAATCTCAGGTGTCGGCAATACGCTGATCGCCATGGCAGCTGAGAAGCGCGAACCGCGCATCGTTGTTCTCGGTGGCGGTTCCTGGGGGACCACGGTCGCGTCGATCTGTGCCCGCCGGGGACCGACGCTGCAATGGGTGCGCTCCGAGGAGACCGCCAGGGACATCAACGAGAAGCACCGCAACATCCGCTACCTGGGCAACGACGTCGTCCTGAGCGACACGCTGCGCGCCACCACCGACTTTGCCGAGGCGGCCCACTCCGCCGACGTCGTCGTCATGGGTGTGCCCTCGCACGGCTTTCGGGGTGTGCTGACCGAGCTGGCGAAGGAACTGCGGCCCTGGGTGCCGGTGGTGTCACTGGTCAAGGGGCTCGAGCAGGGCACCAACATGCGGATGTCGCAGATCATCGAAGAGGTGCTGCCCGGTCACCCCGCGGGCATCCTGGCGGGCCCGAACATCGCCCGCGAGGTGGCCGAGGGCTACGCCGCCGCCGCGGTGCTGGCCATGCCCGACCAGTTCCTGGCGACCCGGCTCTCGGCGTTTTTCCGGACCCGCCGCTTCCGCGTCTACACCACCGATGACGTCGTGGGAGTCGAGATGGCCGGCGCGCTCAAGAACGTCTTCGCCATCGCCGTCGGGATGGGGTATTCGCTGGGGATCGGCGAGAACACCCGAGCGCTGGTGATCGCCCGCGCGCTGCGCGAGATGACCAAGCTCGGCGTGGCCGTAGGCGGGGATCCCGACACCTTTCCCGGGCTGGCCGGGCTGGGCGACCTGATCGTCACCTGCACCAGCCAGCGCAGCCGCAACCGCCACGTCGGGGAGCAGCTCGGCGCGGGCAAGCCGATCGACGAGATCATCGCGTCGATGAATCAGGTCGCCGAGGGCGTCAAGGCCGCCAGCGTGATCATGGAGTTCGCCGATGAGTTCGGGCTGAACCTGCCGATTGCCCGCGAGGTCGACGCGGTGATCAACCACGGCTCGACCGTCGAACAGGCCTACAGCGGCCTGGCCGCGGAGGTTCCGGGCCACGAGGTGCACGGCTCGGGTTTCTGAGCCGTCACCGCGGCTGACCCGCGTGCCCGTTGTCAGTCGAAGCCGGAGAGTCCGAAAAACTCGCTTGCTTGGCGACCGGACAGCTTCTGAACCACCCACTGATTCATCGAAACTCGCTCCTCGGCCGCCTCGCGGGCAAGACGCCCATGCAGCTCCGGGGACGTCCGTACGACGAACGTGCCGCTGTAGCTGCGTACCGTCATTGGCGTGGGCGGTGTTTCCCCGAGTTTTTGTATGCAGTCAATGTGCTCGTCCACAGCGGTCTGGATAGCGGTGATTGCCTCTTGCGCGGTGGGGGCCTGTCGCCGCAGGAACGGCAACTCCAAGCAAGAACCTACGTATTCGTCGTAGAGCGGCGACCACTCGATGCGATAGGTATAGCGGTTCACTTCGGATGTGATAGCACGGGCGTTATCGGTTTCGGGAGTCACCTATCCCCAGGGACAGCCTCGGCGGTCTCGAGACCAATAGGCCTACCCCAGATCCGATAGCGCATGCGCTATCGGATTCCGGAGTCACCAATCCCCAGGTTCATCCTCGCGCCATCTCCTCCAGCCGGCGAATGCGGTCCTCCATCGGCGGGTGCGTCGAAAACAGCGAACCCATCCGCTCGCCCGCGCGGAAGGGGTTGGCGATCATCAGGTGCGCCTGGGTGGCCAACTGCGGCTCCGGCGGCAGCGGAGCCAGTTGCACCCCGCCGGAGATCTTGCGCAGAGCCGACGCCAAGGCCAGCGGGTCGCCGGTCAGCAGGGCGCCCGACTCGTCCGCCTGGTACTCGCGCGACCGCGACACCGCCAGTCGCACCACTGTCGCGGCAATCGGACCCAGTAGCGAAACCAACAGCAGCGCAAGGGGATTCTCGCCGTCGCGGTTGTTGCCGAACATGCCGGCGAACATCGCCATGTTGGCCAACGCGGTGATCACCGACGCCATCGCCCCGGCAATGCAGGAGATCAGGATGTCGCGGTTGTAGACGTGGGAAAGTTCGTGCCCCAGCACGGCGCGCAGCTCACGCTCGTCGAGGATCTGCAGGATGCCGGTGGTGCAGCACACCGCGGCGTTGCGCGGGTTGCGGCCGGTGGCGAAGGCGTTGGGTGCGTTCGTATCGCTGATGTAGAGCCTCGGCATCGGCTGGTGTGCGGCGGTGGCCAGCTCGCGCACGATCCGGTACATCGCCGGCGCCTGCAGCTCGGAGACCGGCTGCGCACGCATGGCCCGCAGCGCAAGCTTGTCGCTGTTGAAGTACGTGTAGGCGTTCATGCCCACGGCGAACAGCACCGCCAGCCACATCGCCGTCCTGCCGAACAGCGAGCCGACAAACACGATCAATGCGGACATGCCGACCAACAGGGCAAAGGTCTTCAACCTGTTGGCGTGCGGATGCCAGGTCATCGGTGTCCTCCTCGGAGCACTCGGGAACCCCCGTTCATTTGCTGACTGCCGCTCTTTGAACGCCCGGGACGACCGTCCGGTTCCTCCGGGTTCTGTAAGGCGCGGTAACGCCTATCAGCCGTGCCGGTTGACGGTGTAGTCGACCAGCGCCTGCAGCGCATAACGGCCGGGCACGTCGGGCAGCAGCGCCAGCTCCCGGCGCGCCTGTTCCGCGTACTCCGCGAGGAAGTGCTTGGCCCTGGCCATGCCCGCCGACGCCCGCAACAAGGCCAGGGCCTCGGCCACGGCCTCGTCGTCGTCGATCGGTCCGCTCAGCAGTTCGCGCAGGCGCGCCGCCTCGGGACCCGGTTCGCGCAGCGCGTAGACCATGGGGAGCGTGCGCACCCCTTCGCGCACATCGGTCCCGGGGAGCTTGCCGGACTCCTGGGAGTCGCTGTCGATGTCGATGATGTCGTCGGCGATCTGGAACGCGGTGCCGACAATGCCGCCCAGGCGGCTCAGCCGCTCCACCTGGTCGGCGTCGCAGCCGGAGAACATCGCGCCGAACTGGCCGGCCGCGCCGATCAGGCAGGCCGTCTTCTCGTACACCACCGTCAGGTACTGCTCGACGGGGTCCGCCCCGTCGACCGCTCCGGCCAGGCCGCGGGTCTCGCGCATCTGCCCGGTCACCAGCTGCGCAAATGTCTCGGCGATCAGCCGCACGGCGTCCGGCCCCAGCCGTGAGACGAGCCGCGACGCGGTCGCGAACAGGTAGTCGCCGGCGAGGATCGCCACGTTGTTGCCCCAGCGGACATTGGCGGTGGGCGAGCCGCGGCGGACCTCCGCCTCGTCCATGACGTCGTCGTGGTAGAGCGTGGCCAGGTGCACCAGCTCGATGACCGCGCCGGCGATGGTCACCTCGGTGGCCTCCGGGTGCGGGCCGATCTGCGCCGACAACACGGTGAACAGCGGCCGGAACCGCTTGCCGCCCGCCATGAACAAGTGCGTCAGCGACTCGGTCATCACCTCGTCTGCGCTGCGCAACTCGGTGTCCATGAGCTGCTCGACCCGCGCCACGCCGTCACGCACGGTCTCGGCGAACGAGGCGTCACCGAAGTCAACGCCCGCTACCACTGTCGCCGGAGTCCTCACCCGACCAACATACTGGTGAGCGTGGAGACCAAAGCCGACGTGGTGGTCGTGGGCTCCGGACCTGCGGGTTCGGCGGCGGCCGCCTGGGCCGCCCGGGCGGGCGGCGACGTGCTGGTCATCGACTCCGCCAGCTTCCCCCGCGACAAAGCGTGTGGAGACGGGCTGACACCTCGGGCGGTCGCCGAGCTGGAGCGGCTCGGGCTGGGCGACTGGCTGGATACCCGCATCCGGCATCGCGGGCTGCGGATGACCGGATTCGGCGGCGAGGTGCAGGTCGACTGGCCCGGTCCCTCGTTTCCGTCGACCGGCAGCGCGGTCGCGCGTCTCGAGCTCGACGACCGGATTCGCAAATGCGCCGAGGATTCCGGGGCGCGGATGCTGCTGGGAACCAAGGCCGTCGCGGTGCATCACGAGTCGTCGCGGCGGGTGGTATCGCTGACGTTGGCCGACGGCACCGAGGTGGGCTGCCGCCGGTTGATCGTGGCCGACGGCGCCCGGTCGTCGCTGGGCCGCAAGCTGGGCCGGCGCTGGCATCAGGAGACGGTGTACGGTGTCGCCGCCCGCGGGTATCTGGCCACTCCGCGCTCCGACGATCCCTGGCTGACGTCGCATCTGGAACTGCGCTCCCCCGACGGCGCCGTGCTGCCGGGCTACGGCTGGATTTTTCCGCTGGGCAACGGCGAGGTGAACATCGGCGTGGGCGCGTTGTCGACGTCGAAGCGGCCGGCGGATCTGGCGCTGCGACCGTTGATCTCGTACTACGCCGACCTGCGCCGTGACGAGTGGGGATTTACCGGCCAGCCACGGGCGGTGTCGTCGGCGCTGCTGCCGATGGGCGGCGCGGTGTCCGGCGTGGCGGGGCCCAACTGGATGCTGATCGGCGACGCCGCGGCCTGCGTCAACCCGCTGAACGGCGAGGGCATCGACTACGGCCTGGAAACCGGTCGGTTGGCCGCCGAACTGCTGGACTGCCCCGACCTGTCACACGTGTGGCCGTCGGTCCTGCAGCAGCATTACGCCCGCGGGTTCTCGGTCGCCAGACGACTCGCGCTGTTGCTGACGTTCCAGCGGTTCCTGCCCGCAACCGGTCCGATCGCGATGCGCTCCACGACGCTGATGACGATCGCCGTCCGGGTGATGGCCAACCTGGTCACCGACGACGACGCGGACTGGGTGGCGCGCGCCTGGCGCGGGGGCGGTCGGTTGTCGCAGCTCATCGATCGCCGAACTCCGTTCAGCTGAGCCATCTTTCTGCCGAGAGCAAGCGGTAGCCCCTACGCGCAGTATCAACATGATTGACATGTATCAGCCGGATTGATATATATGGGGGCATGACTCAATCGACGGACTTTCAATTCGAATCGGCGTACCGCGGTGAATCAACACAGTTGGGCGAGGGCGTGCGCCCGCCCTGGAGCATCGGCGCCCCGCAACCCGAGTTGGCCGCCCTGATCGAGCAGGGCAAGTTTCGCGGCGACTTCCTCGACGCGGGATGCGGCGAAGGCGCCATCTCCCTGGCGCTCGCCCAGCGGGGGCACACCACGGTGGGCCTGGACGCGTCGCCCACCGCCATCGAGTTGGCGCGGCGAGAAGCCGAGCGGCGCGGCTTGAGCAACGCCGCCTTCGAGGTCGCTGACATCAGCACGTTCACCGGTTACGACGGGCGCTTCAACACGATCGTCGACAGCACGTTGTTCCACTCGATGCCCGTCGAACTGCGCGAGGGCTACCAACGGTCGATCGTGCGCGCCGCGGCCCCGGGTGCGTCCTACTTTGTGCTCGTCTTCGACAAGGCCGCGGTGCCGGACGGGCCGATCAATGCGGTCACCGGCGAAGAACTGCGCGAGGTCGTGTCGAAGTACTGGGTGGTCGACGAGATCAGGCCGGCCCGGATCTACGCCAAGCTGCCGGAAGGTATCGACGGCATGCCCGGGCCAGTGGACGTTCGCGACGAGCCCGATGGCCTGAAGTCCGTCCGCGCCTGGCTATTGTCCGCCCATCTCGGCTGATAGGGCCTCTACTGGGGTGTATAGTCCGGCTAATGAAGGGAACGACTCTGGCCGCTATCGGCGTGATGGCGGCTGCAGCAATCTCGCTCGCGGGGCCGGCGCAGGCCGACGACTACGACTACACGTTCAAGAACACCGTGAACGCCTTCGGCGTCTTCGGCCCGCAGGACCAGCTCGCCTGGCTGGCGAAGATCAGCTGTGACCGGATCGGCCGAGGCGTGGACGGCGACCCGTACAAGTCGGCCAATTTCGTCCAGCACAACCTGCCCCGGGGCACCACCGAGGGCCAGGCGTTCCAGTTCCTGGGCGCCGCGATCGACCACTACTGCCCCAACGAGGCCGGCTTCCTGCAGGCCGCGGGTCACTAAAGCCCCGTCAGGCCAGCGGCCGGTCTCCCGCGTGTAAGGCGACGATGCCGCCGGTCAGGTTGCGCCACCGCACCGCTTCCCACCCCGCCTGCGAAATTTGGTGTGCAAGTGCGGGTTGGTCGGGCCAGGCTCGGATGGACTCCGCGAGGTAGATGTAGGCCTCCGGGTTGCTGGACACCTCCCGCGCCGCCCGCGGCAGCGCCCGCATCAGATATTCCTTGTAGACGGTGGCGAACAGTGTGTTGGTGGGAGTGGAGAATTCGCACACCACCAATCGCCCGCCCGGCCGCGTGACGCGGAACATCTCACGCAGCGACGCCTGCGTGTCGACCACATTGCGCAACCCGAAGCTGATGGTGACCGCGTCGAAGACGGCCTCGGCGAACGGCAGCTTGGTGGCGTCACCGGCGACCTTCGGGACCGTGCGCGCGGCACCGGCCGCCAGCATCCCGACCGAGAAGTCGACCGCCACGCACCAGGCCCCGGATTTCCTCAGCTCGACCGTGGACACCGCGGTGCCCGCCGCCAGGTCCAGCACCTTCTGCCCCGGCCCGATCCCCAATGCCGATCGGGTGGCCCGCCGCCAGTAGCGGTCCTGGCCGAGCGACAGCACGGTGTTGGTCAGGTCATACCGGCGGGCCACGCCGTCGAACATCGACGCGACGTCCCGGGGGTCCTTGTCCAAGGCCGCGCGACTCACGACCTCGACGCTACCTTGGGCTGAGGACGGCGATCCCGGTGTGGGCGCCGACGAACGCGTCGCAAGACTTGATGAGTGAAGAGTTACGGCGCGCTTGGTGACGCCAGCGGCAGCAATTGCGGAGTCCCATTTGAGTCACGGGTGTATTTGATCCCGGGTTCCGGTGCCCTCCGAGGCCAGATCGCTACGCCTCGTAAATCGTCGCAACGCATCTAGCGCGACAACACGTTTCCGAGACCAACTTTCGAGACACTCCAGCCTGGGGAATTGCGTCGTCAATGCCTGTCAGACAGGGTTTCTCATCTGTGGTCTATTTCGAGACGGCGTTCAGTTCCGTTCGAGCCTGGTCGATTTGGTCGTAGGCGTAGGTCGCCATGGCGGCAGCGGTCATGGTCTCGCCCTTCCGGGCTAGCGGTTCGTATGTCTGTTCGCCGAGAACATCGCGTAGGTGTGCGATTCAGGTATTGATTTCAGGAAACGCCAGTGCGGTGAGGGGATTGACCGCGAAACCGGCGATGGTGGACGCCGCTTCGTAGCGTCCGAGCCGGTCGAAAAGAGAGGCGAGGATAGCCAGGGGTTGCGCATCAAGGTGGTGTTGCCTGAGTCGTGGAGATTGCGGATGGCCAGAGTGAGGTGATCGAACGCGGACGCCGTGTGGCCGTGGTCGGCCTCCTGGCGGGCCAGAATGAGGGCCAGTGTGACTCGGTGAAGCGGTTGCCGCTGTCTTGGAGCGACGACCAGACCACGGCGATGAAATAGCTACGCGGGCAGATCTACCCGCAGCGCCAGGTGCTCATCGAGTATCCGGCGCAGCGCGGCGTCCATCGGATGCGCGGATGCGAGGTCGCGGCCGAACCGGCTGTCCACTACGACGACCGTGCCCTCACGCAGTTCGGCGGTGTCGACCTGATCGACGAATGGATCGAACAATGCGGGCGGCGTGGCCAGGTAATACAGCGTCCGGCGCGAGTCGTTCAACCCGGCGGCATACATCAGTCCGTGTTGGGTGATCACGAAGAGTTCCGAGGTGATCCTGGCGTTCGGGGTCTCGGCTTTGGCCCATGCCGTTGCGGCGCACCGGGTCTGTGCCAATCTATCGGGGACCTCGTCAGTCAGCGTGAGTAACCTTTCGACGAGTGCTCCACCCATTCGCGGATATGCGTCGATGGCGGGTCTGAAGTACCGCTGGAAGATCTCGCCGAAAAAGTCGTACAGTTGCTCGCTCATCGCAGCTCCCCAGGTTTCAGACGGACACCTCAATTGTGCGCCTGTACCGTCAGCTGAGCACGAGTTTGGCCAGGACGGCGGCCTCGCTGATGTCGATCTCCTTGGTCGCGGTGAGCGTGGTTTATCCCCCGATCACAGGGATGCCATTAGTGCCAGCCGTGGACGGCATTCGTCCGCGATCCGGAAAAGCGATTGGCGGGCAGGGACTAATGCCACGGCGCCCGGATGATGGCATATGCCCACTCGGAGACGAACGTCCTGCTGCCGCAAGAAGCTAGGTAGCGTCGCGCAGTTTCTCGTCTTGGTGTCGGGCCATGCTCGTACGATGCCGTCGTGATCCCGAGCAACATCCCGAAGAAGAATTTAGTCGACGCGATTGAGCTGGACGACGATCCGAGTCCACTTCGGGTACCTGACGTGGCGGGCCTATCACCGGTTGAAGCTGCGCTGGCATATGCGGAGGCAGGCTGGTATGTCCTGCCGACCGACCCCGCCGACGTCAAGAACCCCGGTAGCGTTGTGCATGGTCACTGGCAGGACAAGTCGAGTCGCGATCCCGGGCAGATACGCGCATGGTGGCGCGAGAATCCCGGCAACGGCATAGCCCTGCACGTCGGTAAGTCAGGGGCGGTCGCGTTCGACCTCGACATTGACGACCTCGACGTGATCGCACGCGCCGGTCGACCAGACATCGCCGAGGCGCTGCGGTCGGCCAGGGCGGTACAGGCCACCCGATGTCAGGGCGACCGTGGCCACTACCTCTATGCAACGGCACCGGGCGAATCGTTTGGTAACGGCCCTGGTGCGTTCCGGCGCTGGGGACAGGTGCGGGGACGCAACGGCGCCATAACCGCAGCCCCGACGCCGCACCCCGATGCCAAGGCCAAAGGCGGTCACTACCAATGGAAGCGCATGGGCGCGCTGCGTGCACTCCCTGAAGCGCTGCGAGCATCTCTGTTGGCAGCCGCCGACGAATCCGATCCGCTCACTAGAGCAGAGCTAGACGAGTTCCTGGACACCTACACAGGCGGCGGCTGCGGGCACCAGGACTGCCGCAACTCGCCGAAGGGTCCGGTCACCAGGTTCAAAAACCAAATAGCCGATGGGTGTTCGCGGCACGACACGATGGCGAGCGTGCTGCCGTGGGCGCTGTCCGAGGCGATGGGCGGGTGCTACTCGGCGCGCGAAGCCTTCGAGCAGCTCCGTACAGCGTTCATGGCAGCATTCACCGAAAATGACGATCCTGCCCGGCGCAGCCAGCTGGGCAATGAGTTCGTCAGGCTTGCGCAGTGGGCAGCAGCGCACGCCGACCCGGCCCGCACACACCACAACGACCAGCCACAGCGGCCAAGCCGGTTCGCATACTCGCCACAGCTGGCGAAATTTGCACGCATGAGATGGCGCCGGTATCGGTAGCAGCACCAACGACGTTGACAATGCGGAGATTAACCGGGTGGCCGACCTAGGGGAGTTCGAACGATGAGGCCACGGCTATGACTGCCGTGCTCTGTGCCCCGGACAGCATTCTGTTCACGCCACGACGCCGGGACCCCATGGTGGCGTCGCTTCGACCCTGGCCATCCACCACGCCTTCGGGACCTAGCTTTCCTGCGATGGCTTAACTCACGCGGTGTTGCCGTGTTGCGACAGGTAAACACCCGATGCCGTGCACCACGGCGCCGGCTAGCCAGACTCGGAGAACTCTTGGTCGATCTCCGGCAATGAGAAACGACGCGAATAGGGTTGCCGAGCAGGCCGTTTGGGCTGCACCTGTACCTCGTTTGAACCGGAGTGGATATTAGTTGGATTAGGGTTCGATTAGGGCGGTCACGGAGCCCGCCGGGTCGATGTGAGCGGATGAGGGCAACCGAATCGTGGCGCGCGTGTTAGTACCGGTACTCGATAAGCAGCAGGACTTATCCGGATGCCGCTGCCACCCCAACCATCGATACCGGGACTCCCTTGAAGGGGCCGACGATCCAGCTAGTGATCCAGCCGCCGTAAAAGCCGCCGGGCTGCGGAACAACTTGCTCGCCGTTGACGGTAACCGGCGCGGCCATCACCGCGACCGCGCCAGCGATCGGCTCGAAGCCCGGTGCGGGTTTTAGCCTAGGTCCATGCGGCTTTCGGCGCGACCCGTGTGTCGGTCACCAGGTCGTAGTAGGTCGCCTGGCCCTTCCTTTCACACCACGACGACCCCGATGTCTCGCGCAGCACCCCTCGGCGAAAAAGGCATCGTGGGGCAGGTAGAACGCCGGCGGGTGGCTGGTCTCGAGCACCCGCCACGCGGGCGTGGTCGAGGCGACGGTCTTGCCGCCCCGCTCCACGGTGATCGAGCCCACTGGCGCAATGCAGACGTCCTGGACACGATGCGGCAGACGGAACCCTCTGACGAAGACTGCGCAGGGCGAAGTCGCGGCCGACCTTCACTGGGACCTAAGTCTCTATCCGGCCGGCTGATGGGTTCCTAGCGTCATAGCGGGGCCGATGCCGCCGACGCCGCTCGCCGACACGCTCAACAGGCGGGAGGAATCCTCGAACGATTCGACTTCGCGCCTGAACATACCTGGGGAGGTAGCGGTCGCATGGAGGATATCGAGCAGACAGGCGCCTCGGGTGCCGCGGCAGACGATGCCGACAAAGGGCGACCTGGCACTTCTGGCCCACAGCCTCGCAACGCCGGTCCATTGCGGAACGTTGTCAGGCCGTTCGCGCGGACCGGCGGCTTCTACGCTCGATCCTGGGGCGATTATCTCGACCGTCAGCCCGATGAGCTTCCAGTCGCACGGCCCACCCTCGCGCTCGCGACGCAAGCGTTCTTCGACGAGATCGTGCTGGTGGGTCTCCGGTCGGTCCGGCCGGTCAGCTCGGACCCGGATGCAGTTGAGCGAGTGAAACGTAACGTGATCGCGGCTCTCGAGCTGTACGGGCAGAAGGGGTGGCTGGAGAACCCTGAAGGGTTCTTCGCGACGCCCCCGCCGCTGACCGATGTCACCGTCAGGCCCGTGAACAGCCGGGGCCGAAGCTACCAGCGCATGTCCTTCGACAGCAGGTATGAGCCGCATGCCGGCGAACCGGGCCGGGAACGGTGGCTGGACTACACCGCCAACGACCGGGTGTACGCGTTGATGCTGCGACACCGCGAGCCAAGGCCGTGGCTGGTGTGTGTGCACGGCGCGCAGATGGGCCGGGCCGCCCTCGACCTCACCTTGTTTAGGGCCTGGCAGCTGCACGAAGATCTCGGCCTGAACGTCGCGCTTCCCGTCCTTCCCATGCACGGCCCCCGTGCGCGCGGGCTTCCGAAGGGCGCGGTGTTTCCTGGTGGGAACCTGCTCGACAACGTGCACGCCGCGGCTCAGGCGGTGTGGGACATTCGGCGCCTGCTGTCCTGGATCCGGTCGCAGGAGCCCGACTCACCGATCGGGTTGAACGGCATGTCCCTCGGGGGCTACATCGCGTCGCTGGTCGCCAGCCTCGACGATGGCCTCACCTGTGCGATTCTCGGCGTCCCGGTCGTCGATCTAGTCGAACTGCTCGGCCGCCACGCCGGCCTCAGCCACAACGATCCGCGCCGTCAAATACTGACGTTGGCGAAGCCGATCGGTCGGATGATCTCGCCGCTTGCGCTAAGTCCCCGGGTGCCGATGCAGGGCCGCTTCATCTATGCCGGCGTCGCCGACAGGCTCGTGCACCCACGTGAGCAGGTGACCCGGCTGTGGGTCCACTGGGGCAGACCCGAGATCGTCTGGTACCAAGGCGGCCACACCGGGTTTTTCCAGTCGCGGTCGGTGCAGCGGTTCGTCCAGGACGCGCTGGTGCAGTCGGGGCTTGTCGACCCGTCACGGATAGGGCGCAAACGCTGACGGAGCTCTCCGGTCGAGCAGACCAACGCCCCAATGCCGGGCATTGCGAGAACCTCGTCGGAATCGTATGTCGTGGTGTCGACGTCGACCGTTGTGCCGCCTGTAGGTGCCGCTACCCGAGCGCAGTAGGCGCCAGTACTGTTCCGGACAGCGAACGTGTCGCGCTACGAACCCGGTCTATTCCGGCGATACGGTCGTGGACCGTGGCTGAAACCGACCAGGACGAGAACCTACGTCCGTTTCTCTTTTACACCGCCGGAGGGACACAATCTCGTGTTCGGCTTTGTCTACCAGCTTCTGTGGCGGCGGCGCAGCGCACGCCTCGCGAGATGCGCTGTGGCCCAATCATTACGAGGTATGGCGCCAGCTAACCGCCGAAGTCATCGCGGCGTCGATCGAGCAGCGCCGATGATGTTCTCAAACCGACTGCCACGCACCAAGTTGCGGCTGGAAGATCGCGCCAGGGCGAACCGGTCCGGAACCGCCACACGATCGCTTCCAACGTGGCCCGGTGATCGTTCCACGGTCGGCCTCACCACGGCGCCGACGAAACACGGCCCGAACCGACACCGCCCACCAGGATTGACCCATGATCAGCATGCACGGCCGCATCGACGTGCACCACCACGTCGCAACGGACAACAATCCTCTCTACGAGCTGCCCGGCCCGCGGATCTGGTGGTCCGAAGCCGAGGCGCTGAAGATGATGGACAAAACGACGTCGCGGTGGCGATGCCGTCACACACCGGCCGGCTCCCGCAGAGCCCCCAGACGATCAAGGCCATGATGGCTATCCGCGACAGCCCGCTTGGCCGTACGAAACCCGGTGCGGGCAGCAATGCGCAAGGCCGCACATCACAAGAATCTTGCTGCCGTAGAAATTGCTTCACGCCACCCGGACCGGTTCGGCTTCTTCGCCACGATCATGCTGCTTGACCCCCGACGATGCGATCGTCGAGGCCTTGTTTGCATTCGACGAGTTGGGCGCCGACGGTCTGTAAATGGCGACCAACATCGGGGCCGTCTACCTGGGTGACCCGCTGTTCGATCCGCTTTTTGCCGAGCTGGACCGCCGCGCTTCGGTGGTATTTGTGCACCCCATGGCCCTGCCGTGGGCGCTGATCCCCGGGGTTCCCGCGCACGTGTGCGACTTTCTCCTTAGCACCGTCCGTGCCGCGACAACGCTTGTTCGCAACGCAGTCCCACAACGCTTACCGGCAATCCGGTTTATTTTCAGCCACGCCGGTGGATTCATCCCCGATGCCGTGTAGCGGATGTCGCTGACCCTTTCGCCACTCATGGAGGGCCGTGGACCTGACAGCGTGCTGGCCGATTACCGGTCGTTCTATTTTGATACGGCGGTGGCGACCGCGCCCGAAACCATCGCTGGGCTGCTTGCCTTTGCCGATCCAGCCCGCATCGTGTTCGGCACCGATTTTCCAGTTCACCCAGCCAGACGAGGTCACGTTCTTCGCCGGGCAGCTCGACGAATTCCAACTGGATAGGGTTATGCACCAGGCGATCTCGCGAACGAATGCAACCGCGTTGTTTCCAAGACTGCGCCACCACTGACCTGAGACAGCTTCTGTTGACCCACCACGCGGAGGGGAGTAGGCGGTGAGCGTAGCCAAGCCAGACGGACGGCGGTTGAGTGTTCGGGTGGCTGTCAGGTGCGGGGGGTGAGCTAGTCGGATTCCACAACACCGCTTGCTACGCGCGCTGCGCGGATGCCTGCTGACACCCGGTGAGGCAGCAGTCAGCCGTTAGCTCAGTTGCGGGCCGCTGACTCGGGCCGGCTGAAGCGGAGCAAGATCTTCTGGTTGTAGTAGTAGTCGAGCCAGTCGAGTAACCGACCTTCGTTGAGGTGCCGAGCGGCGATGGGAACAAAGCGTACGCGGAGTCGACTGGCGGCAACCTCGAACCCGGCGTCGTAGAACCAAGCGGCCACTTGATCGAGGTCGTAAAGCGCTGGCAAGCACATCTCCTCGAGGTTCTCCGCATGCCAGGTCGCCGTCAGGCGGCTGGCGGCATGCACGCCCATGACGGCGTAGTACACCCCGCCGGGCTTGAGGGTCCGGAAGATGGCTGTTGCGTGCGCCGCCAGATCATCAAGCAGATAAAGCACCTCGTGGCTAAACGCCACATCGAAGCCACTCCACGCCGCGGGTGGCGCTGCGGCGGCCTCGAACCGCAGCGGGCGCGTCCCCGCCAAGCGACGTGCGTCCTCGATCGCGCCCGCCGCTGGGTCGTAGCCGAAGCCCTCTTTGATACGGCAGTCGTCGGCGAGCAGCCGCAGAAAGCCTCCCCGGTTGCAGCCGACGTCGAGCACCCGCGTCCCGGCGAGGTCGACATCGATAGTGTCCAGCATCGCCTTCCAGACGAAGCGGTGCTCGTCCTGCATCGCCTCGTCCTCGGCCGCGCCACGCCAATAGGTCGTACTCATGATGATTGCCGATGGTAGACCCCTGTCAGGATTGAACTCTTTTCAGCAACCCTGGTCACGAGCTTTACCCCTGCTCCAGTTGCGGAAAGACATCACCGTAGTTAAGGCTAGTTATCTGTGACTCAGCAGAAATTGTGGCCAAAATGTGGCCACGCCCGCGGCCATGGCGGTCACGACCACTCGCCCCGCATCTGCTGAGAACGCAAGGCGAGAATCATGGTCTTCTCGCTCGCCGATAAGCTTCTCGCAGGGATCGGGGGTCTCCCTGGAAGCTTGCGTTGAACTGGTGCGCTCACTGTGCCTCCTCCAGCCACTTCTCGACATCGACTCGGCGGTACATCACTCGTCTACCGAGCTTGAACGACTCGGGGCCGCCCGCCCCCACGGACCGCCAATACCGCATTGGCCGGAGAATGAGCAGCAGAAAAGAGCCTCCGCGCGAGGGAGTACCGAGGGTGAGCATCGACAACCCCTACTGGGAGGCGGTCAAGGATTGCGTCGAGACCGCCGACCCCGAGGGCAACCCGGTGGTCGGTTATTTCAGCCTGGACCGCACCGTCGAAGAGAACATGGCCCGCACGCCGAACCGGCAAAAGCTCGTCAGGAAGTACTGCTGGACCATCCCGGACCCCGACACCGTGGCGTTCGTGGCCGAGCACGCCGAGGGCGGCCTGGTCGATCCGCTCGCGGGCACGGGCTATTGGGCCTACCTGCTCGGTCAGGTGGGCATCGACGTCGTGTGCTACGACCTGAACCCGGGCGCGGCGCTGGTCATCAACGGCTGGCAGGACGAAGACCTCTATGCCGGTGTGTCCGCGAAAGACTGCGCCGAAGCGGTGGCGCTGCACCCCGACCGGACGCTCTTCCTCTCGTGGCCACCCCACGGCCAGGATGTCGGTGCCCGCATCTTGACGGCATTCAAGGGAAAGCGCGTCATCTACGTCGGCGACCGCCCCGGCGGCGCCACCGGCGACGACGAGATGCACCGGGTACTCGAGAAAGATTGGGCCGAGGCCGATTCCCGCCAGCCCGTCCAATGGTGGGGTCAGCACGATCGGGTGACGGTGTATGAGCGCCGCACCACGTGACGACGCGGCTACGCGCGGGACGCCGCGTCTTCCAACAGATCGGCCGTCTTGGCGGCACTTTCGGCGGGTTGGGTCATCTCGGCGGCGACCTCGCGGGCACGGGCGGCGCATTGCGGCGTGAGGATGGCTTGCAGGTCCGCGACCAGCGACGCCTCGGTGGTGGCCACGAACTGCCGACCGGCGCCGATTTCGAGCCGTTCGACGGCAGCCGCCCAGACCGGCTGATCGAGCCACAGCCACAGGATCAAGGTGGGGATCCCCGCCCGCATGCCCGCTGCCGTGGTGCCGGCGCCCCCATGGTGGACGACCGCGCGGCACGCCGGAAGGACGGCCGAGTGGTTCACCGCGCCTACCGTCTTGACTTGGTCGAAGAGCGGAACATCGCTGAAGTCGTTGGGGCCGCTGCAAATCAGCGCCCGCTCCCCCAACTGCGCACAGGCCGCGCCGATCATGGCGACCGTATCCGCCGGAGACCCGATCGGCGTGCTTCCCAGACCGAAGCAGATCGGCGGCGTTCCCGCGGCGATCCACTCCACCACGTCGTCGTCGGCGTCCGTCGGCAACTCAAGCGTCAGCGCGCCCACAAACGGCCGGCGGGCGGCCGCGTCGCCCCACGAGGCCGCCAGGCCGGGCAGGCAGAACTCGTCGTAGCCCTGAATCTCCAGCGACGCAGGTAAGGGCTCGGTCGTCTCCGCCAAGCCGAGCGCGTTGCGCTGGGCGTTCGCGGCCTCCTGCGTCAGGCTGGAATACAGCAACCCGGGTGACAGAATCTGCGGCGGGAAGAAGTGCAGGGCGGCAAGCGGAATACCGCGGCGCTCAGCAACATTGGCGGCAAGCTGCTGCTCGTTCATGCCCGCCAACAGCAGGTCGGCCCCGTCTGCCAGGGAAGTCAGCGTGGCGCTTTTCTCGGCCCAGATCCGGGTGAGCTCCTCCATGACCTCGGGCAAGGCGCTCATCGGATTTTGTACGCGGCCAAGGAAATTTGTGGCGGCCTTCATCTGCTCGCGCGTGTCCGGTCCGTAGGCGACCGCTTTGAGGCCCGCCGACTCGGCGAAGCTCAGCATGTCGGGCGGGGCCGCTATGCGCACGTCGTGGCCGCGGCGAACAAGCTCCCGGCCGACAGCGGCGCAGGGCTCGACGTCGCCACGGCTCCCGTAGCCCGCCAGCACAAACTTCATCGACGCGCCCCTAAGTGCGGCATAGCCTTCCACGCAGGGCGCGACGCTGCCCCAGGGTGACCGTAGCAAGACATTGGCGCGCCGCGCCGATTGGGCGTGGTTGAGTACGACCGCACCGACGAGGCATGCTTGGCCTATGCATTTGATCAGCGGAGTCCGTGACCCGGCCGCCAGCTTCCCCCTCGAAACCGCAGTCGACGATGCGGGCGAGCGCCGGCAGGCCAACCGCGCCATTGCCGTCAGCGCCGTCGGACTCGCGCTGACCGGGCTCATCGAACTGGCGATCGCGGTGGTCTCCGGCTCGGTCGCGCTGCTCGGCGATGCGCTGCACAACTTGTCGGACGTCTCGACGAGCGTCCTGGTCTTCGTCGGGTTCCGCGCCTCCCGCAAGGTTCCCACCGAGCGCTATCCCTACGGCTACGAACGCGCCGAAGACCTCGCCGGCCTGGGTGTGGCCCTGGTGATCTGGGGCAGCGCCGTAGTCGCCGGTTTCGAAAGCGTCACGAAACTCCTGCGTCACGGCGGAACCGGTCACGTCGGGTGGGGCATCGCGGCGGCGGGCGTCGGCATCGCCGGCAATCAGCTGGTCGCCCGCTACAAGCTGACGGTCGGGCGGCGAATCCGCTCAGCGACCATGGTGGCGGACGCCAGGCATTCCTGGCTGGATGCGCTGTCCTCGGCCGGGGCGATGCTGGGGCTGATCGGTGTCGCCCTCGGGTGGGGCTGGGCCGACGCGGTCGCCGGGATCGTCGTCACCGGATTCATCTGCCACATCGGCTGGGAGGTGACCGCCGACATCGCGCACCGCCTGCTCGACGGAGTCGACCCCGAAATCGTCACAACGGCTGAAGCCGTCGCGGCCACGGTCCCCGGTGTCACGCACGCGCACGCCCGGGCCCGCTGGACCGGGCGGACCCTGCGCGTCGAGGTCGAAGGCTTCCTCGACCCCGACACTCCCCTGGCCGCGGCCGATCAGATCGGCCGCAGCGTCGGCGCCGCGCTGACACCCAGGATTCCGGAGATGCACAACTTCACGTGGACTGCGCGGGCCGCCCGTTAAGCCGGCAGTCCCGCCTTGCTGGCCGCGGTGGCGGAAACGGTCAATTGCTCTGCGCGGGAAACGATTCGATGGCCTCGATCAGCTCGTCGGCACCTTCCCAGTTCAGCAGGTGCCCCGCGTCGGGCACCGCGACCAGCCGTGCCCCGGGTATGCCTTCGGCGAGCCTGCGCGAATGGCTCGGCGGCGTCGTGTGATCCGCGGTGCCGACCATCACCACCGTCGGTACCGCGATCTCCCGCAGCAGCGGGTACCGGTCCTCGCGCGAGAAGGCCCGCACGATCGGCAGCAGCGGCCCGTGTTCGTCCATGTGCCGGTTGAAGAACTCCATGAACACCGAGATCATCGCCGGGGACGGGCGCGCCCCGCACTGCGCGGCGCCGAACAGCACCGCGATGGTCTTGTTCCGGACCAGCCTTTGCAGGATGCCGTATTGCATCAACGGAATCTGCAGCCGGTTCTGCGGCGCCTCGTCCAGGATGCGGCCCGCCCAGGTCGCGAACAACACCAGTCCGCGCAGCCGGGCCGCCAGATCGGCGCGCTCGAGCACCGCCCGGATGGTGACGAAGCCGCCCATCGAGTGTCCGACCACGACGCCGTCGTGAACGTCGAAATGCTCCGCCACCGCGGCTAAATCGGCCGCCATGGGCGCCGACCCGACCCCCTCGGAGCCGAGGGTGGAGCCTCCGTGGCCACGCTGGTCGAAGGCGATGACGCGGAATCCGCGGGCCTGCAGCGCGTCCCACACGAAGTTCCACTCGAGCAGGTTGGCGGTGTACCCATGCACCAGAATCACCGACGGCCCCTGCCCCGCCGCCAGCGCGTGCAGCACCGTCCCGTCGGGACGGGTGATCGCGACCCGCTCGCCCCCGCACTCGGCGACCAGTCGTTCGCGCGGAAAAGGGTCCGGGTTGCGCTGGATCCGGCCGGCGATCATCCGCGCGGCGCCCCAGCCCAGGAGGCCGGTCGCGCCGATCACCGCGGCGCCCGGGGTCACTCCCCTACTCAACGCGTATTCCTCTCGTTCGGCCGCCGGCACGGTATCGAGCTTTACCGGCGACGTCAGCGCGGACGGAAGCGCTCCCGAAGTTCCGGGTCGTTCTCCCACCACAACCCGGATGGCGCGGCGTCGTCGGTCTCGGCGGCTTCGGCCGCATCCAGCTGGGCATCGACCTGGACCGCGTGGGCCTTCTCGTCGCGGGACAGCGTGCGCATCAGCACCAGCACGAACGGCCAGCCGACCAGGTCGCCGAGGATCCACAGAACGCCGGCCCCGATCGTCTGGTCGAGCCGTTGATCGGGACCCCACGACCGATGCAGATCCGCGTAGTACTCCGCGCCGATCAATGAGCCTTGCCAGAGCACCAGGCCCAGCACGCCATCGCCGAGGGCCTCCGCGACGGTGATCAGCAGGGAGAGCAGCTGAGGGAACCTGCGGGGAACCGGATCTGTTTGCAGGCGGGCGTAAAAGTAGCCAAAGCCGATCGCTACCAGCAGGATTCGGGTAGGCGCGCCGATCCATTCGTCGCGCAGGGCCGCGGTGTACCAGGGCGTCAGGTAAAGCAGCCACGGCGCGCCCAGCATCGCCAGCGACGTGGTCAGCGGGTGGGCCAGCACCCGGGCAAAGCGGGTCGCCAAGAAGCGATCGATGCGATCGCGACCGGCCGGACCCAGGGCCAGGCGCACCACGGTGACCGGCTTGCCCAGCGCGAGGAAGAACGGCACGACGTAAAGCAGGAGCAACACCTGCAGCGCCCGCACCCAGAACAGGACATACGCATACGCGCCGATCGCGCTGACCGTCGCCAGCAGCCACAGCGCGATGCCGACACCTACGCACGCCGCCTGCGCGGGTCCGACCGGCCGCTCGGCACCCCGGCCGCGCCGGTAACACCACGCGTACCCGCCGGCCACCAACACGATCACCGCCAGGGCGGCCGGGTCCAGGTGCCAGGTCTGCGCCATGGCGGCCCCTGTCAGCGGCCCGATTGCGACGCGCATGGCCACAGCGTATTGCGGCGGCCGGGCCCATTAGGCGGCCGGGGCGCGCGAAACCCTCGGCAATCGCGGTGCCGGCCTGCTCATCCGCAGCGACCCGCCTCGCCGGCAACGAACACCGGACGTCCGCCAGCAGGGTCACGACCTTGAGCATGTTGGTCGCGAGGCGTCGGCCGCCCCCGAAAGAGCCCGCTACGCGGCGTTGCCGGCGTTCGCGCCGGTGACCACCGACAGCGCCTGGGGGCAGTACACGTTGGCCGCGATGGCCGTGAACCGGGCGGCGCTATCCCCGTGCAGGCCGGGGTTGAGGCTTTGGACGGTCTTGACGACGTCCACCATCTGCTTGCCCTGGTCGACCATCTTGCACACCGATTTGCCGGCCGCGATGACCCGGTCGGGGCTCTGATAGGTGATCCCGGCCGCCCGAAGTGACGCGAGGAACGCGTCGTCGTTGCTGTCGGCGTACGCGGGCGCCGCCAAGCCGACGACGACGGCAAGAGCCGACAGCGCCCGGAGGGGTTTCATAGCCCCTCGATGGTCGCAGAGTCGCGATCGCCGCGCATCTCTGCCCGGCAACCCCTCGCCGTCGCTCTACCTCGTGTGTAATCATGCGAAAGGTCCCCCGCACGGGTGCCCAGGAGGTGAAGACGAGGCGAAGATGCACCGCTGCCTGATCGTTCTGTCCACCTTCCTCGTGGCCGCGGCGAGCGTCACCGCGGCCGGATCCGCTGTGCTTTTCGGGCCCCGCGCCTCCGCAGGTGACGCGCCAATCGGGCACATCGGTGACACGCTGCGGGTGGACACCGGCACCTACGTCGCGGACGTCACCGTCAGCAGTGTGGGTCCCTGCGACCCGCCGCCGGGATTCGGGTACACGCGCAGCGGCAACCCGATCAAAGGCTTCCAGGGCAGCACCGTCGAGCGTGCCGACGTGACCATCCGCGCGATCCGGGTGCCCAACCCCTTCATCATGGCGACCGACTTCTCCTTCGACGGGGTGACACCGTTCGCCGACGCCTACCTGCCACGTCCGTCCGACGCGCCCGACGCGCTGGACAACGTCCTGGTGAACGCGCCGAACGGGGCGATCGTGCGCGGCGGGGTGTATTGGGACGCCTACCGGGACCCCGTCTCCAACGTCGTCCTGCTGGACAAGAAGACGGGTTATCACCTCGCGCAGTGGAATCTCTGACGCCGGAAGTCCACCTCGCCACGACCGATTCCGTGGACGCCCGGGAACTGGCCGCCCTTGCCGCGCAGACGTTTCCGTTGGCGTGTCCGCCCACGACGGATCGAGAGAACATCGCGGCGTTCGTCGGCGCTAACCTGTCCGCCGCCCGGTTCGCCGAGTATCTGAACGATCCGCGCCGCGCGGTTGTCACCCCGCGGCGGGACCGACCCATCATCGGCTACGCCATGC
>JARLGR010000117.1 GCA_031292665.1 Mycobacterium sp.
AGCCGCACCCTGCCCTCCAGCGCAGCGGCCACGGACTCGCTTACGCTCTTGCCCGGCTGCTGGGTGATACCCAGCACCGCCGCCACCGCGTCGGGCACCGCCGCCGGATCGGCGACCGCGGCCAGCTCGAAAAACCACACCCCGTCCGGAAATTCGTCGACCAGCCGCCCCGCCACTTCGAGCGCCAGCCGGGTCTTGCCGACCCCGCCCACTCCGGTCAGCGTCATCAACCGATGAGGCTTCACCGCGGCCTGCAGCTCGGCGACCTCCGACTCACGCCCGATGAAACTCGTCGTCGCAGCCCGCAGATTCCCCGGGCTCGCATCCAGCGCCCGCAACGCAGGAAAGTCCGTGCGTAGGCCCGCCGCTCGGACCTGAAATACCCCGACCGCGGTGGGCAGATCCCGCAACCGCCGCGGCCCCAAATCCACCAGATCAACTCCGGTCAGCAGACCCGCCGTCGACTCGGCCACCAGGACCTGACCACCATGCCCGGCTGCCATCACCCGCGCTGCACGATTCAGCACCGCACCGAAATAGTCACCCCCGCGCAGCTCGGCTTCGCCGGTCGCCAACCCCATCCGCACCGGCAACTCCAGCGCCCGCTGCGCGGCCACCGCGGCATCGACGGCAGACCTGGGTGAGGCGAACGCGGCGCACACCCCGTCACCGGTGTGCTTGAACAGCCAGCCGCCGTGCCCCTCGATCGCCCCGCGCAACACGTCGTCATGGGCGGCCAGCGCCACCCGCATCTCGTCCGCGTCGGTCTCCCACCGACGGGTCGAACCCTCAATATCGGTGAACAAAAACGTCACTACGCCCGAAGGCGGGTACACCTGCACAGGATGTCACACAAGCCCACGTCACGGCTGCACGGTGATTCCGACACCACGGTTTGAGTACCCGTCAACGATCGGGAGCAGTGTCAGCCGGTCGCGGAGTTGGCCAGGTTAGTTGGCCCCCTGCGCATAACGCTTGGCAACCATCCCCCTTCGGGCAAACGGTGACAGCACCGCCTCGTAGTGGCCGAGCAGTTCGTCACAGATGACCGGCCAGCTGCGGCCGAGCACGCTGCGCCGCGCGGCCGGGGCATAGCGGTGGCGTTCCTGGACGAGGTGGGTGACGGCGGCGGGCAACCGCGCCTCGAATTCGTCTACGGGCAACAACAACCCGGTGCGGTACGGCGCGATGAGGTCACGCGGGCCGCCGGCGTCGGGGGCGATCACCGGCAGCCCCGACGCCAGCGCTTCCTGAACGACTTGGCAGAACGTCTCGTGCTCGCCGGTATGCACGAAGACGTCCATGCTCGCGTACGCCGCGGCGAGCTCGTCGCCGTACAGCGCACCGGTGAAAACCGCTCGGGGCATTGCCGACTGGAGCTTTTTCTGGTCGACGCCGTCGCCGACGATGACCACCTGCACGGCATCGCCGGCCGCCAGGGCGGTCAACCGCTCGACGTGTTTCTCGGGCGCGAGCCGGCCCACGAACCCGACGATCGGCGTACCCCTCGGTGACCAGCGCCTCCGCAGCGCCTCACTGCGCGCCGACGGCGCGTACCGCAGCACGTCGACCCCGCGCGTCCATTGGTACACTCTTGGAAACCCATGCGCGACAAGCGATTCGAGCGTCACAGTGGACGGCGCCAGCGTCCGGTCGGCGAGGCCGTGCAGGTGGCGAAACCACGCCCACGCGGCACGCGAGGTCATCGGGATGCCATAGCTCGCCGCGAAACCCGGCACATCGGTTTGGTACACCGCGACCGTCGGGACGCCGAGCCGGCGCGCCGCTCGCAGTCCGCCGTAGCCGAGCAGTGCCGGCGACGCCAAATGCACCACGTGCGGGTCGAATCCGCGCAGCACGCTCACCATGCGGGGCATGGGCACACCGAGTGGCAACGTGGTCACCTTCGGAAACATGCGCGACGGCACACGATGGACGCGGATGCCGTCGTGGATTCGCTCCGCGCGGGGTTCTAACGGCGGGTTGTCGGGGGCGATCACCAGGGCTTCGTGGCCGGTCCGGCGCAGGTGCTCGAGGACACGCAGCACCGAGTTGCTGACACCGTTGACGTTGGGAAGGAAGGATTCGGCGACGATCGCAACGCGCACACCATCACAGTGTCAGCGCCGACTGTCGACAAGGTTGCCTGGGGGCATACGTCGCGCGAAATCTGCTGATCGGAAGCCTCAGGACGCGGGTGCAGCGGGTGTCACCGACGCGCTCCCGCCCGGGTCGCGGCGGTCCAGCCGTCTGTCCGCCAGTGCCAGACCCAGCAGCGCGACCGTCGCAGCCAGCCAGCCCGCCACCGCGATCGATCCCGCGGGGATGATGGCCAGCCCGGCGTTGCGATGCTGCACCCGGACCAGGTTCGGGTCGTTCTTGTTGTACTCGACGTAGATGCGCATGCCCGTCGACAACTCGGACGGATAAAGCACACCGAGCTCGGGCCGATAGGTGACCCGATCGGGTGTGACGAACTCGATGGTGGAGCGCCGCGGCCCGGCGCTGAGCACCTCGGCCTGCGCCACGCCCATGTTGTGCTGGATCGCCAGGTCGTCGCGCCAGGCGCCGGTCACCAGCAGCACCGACTGCAGAGTGACCAGGCCGGTCAGGATCAGCACCGCGCTTCGCGCCCACCGCAAGACCACCCTCGCCCTGGTTTTCGGCGGTTCATCGCTGCGGCCGTGAATCAGGTTGCGCAGCAATGCTTTAGGAGAGATCACCGGGTTGGAAATCTCATAAAGCCGCCTTGATGGCGGCGTGCAGCTGTCGCAGCGATGACCGGTCCGCCTTGACCTCCAGCACCCGCAGGCCGGCCCCCGGTTCGTCGAGGGCGGCGTTGAGCTCGTCGACTTCGATCTGCCGACTCTCGACGTGGTAGGCGCGACACAGCGCGCCGACGTCGACGTCGTGCGGGGTGCCGAAGACCCGCGAGGACACGTCGGAGAACCTGGGATCGCCCTGCTCGAGCAGTTCGAAGATGCCGCCGCCGTTGTCGTTGGACACCACGATCGTCAGCCGGCGCGGCGTCGGCTCGGTGGGGCCGATGAGCAGCCCGGAGCTGTCGTGGACGAACGTCAGGTTGCCGAGCAGCGCGACGGTGCGGGCGGGAGTGTCCGCGCCGCCCGTGCACTCGTGGGGCCCCTCATATGCCAAAGCCGCCCCGATCGCGGTGGAGACCGTGCCATCGATCCCCGCGACCCCCCGGTTCGACCGCACCCTGATGCCCTGCGGGTTCAGGCCGACGAGCGCGACGTCGCGGACGGGGTTGGACGCCCCGAGCACCAGCTGGTCGCCGGGCCGCAACGCGGCGGCCACCGCCGCCGCCACATGCAGGCCGGTGGTCAGCGGGTGGGCCGCCAGCTGCTCGCGGACCGCCGCGTTCGCATGCCGGTTGGCCTCGGCGCAGCGGTGCAGCCACGCGGGGTGCGGTGTTCCGGTGGTGACCGCGCGGGTGCCGGTGGCCTGTGAGTTGCCCGAGACGTCGGGCCAGCGCGGGCCGGTGGTCAGCGCGTACACCGGCACCTGCGGGTCGGCCAGCAGCGCCGACACCGGGCGGTGCAGCGTGGGCCGGCCCAGCATGATGACCTGCGTCGGGCGCAGCAAGGGGAGCGCCAGCGGGTGCAGCGGGGTGGCCGGAGCCGGCGCGGTCGGCTCGGCGACGGTGGGCAACTGCGCCAGGTTGGGGTGTGCGCCGGCGCCGTGCCCGGCAATGACGACCGTGTCCGGCGTCAGGTCGATGTCGAGCGGCTGGTCGAAGGTGACGGGAGGTGTGTAGGTCCACGGCTTGCCGCCGGGCCGGCCGGGCGGGATCACCGTGGGTTCGGCATCCGGCACCAGCGGTTCGCGCAGCGGGATGTCGAAGTGCACGGGGCCGGCGTTCGCGGTGCGAGCGCCGGTGGCGGCGACCAGCACCCGGCAGGTGGCCGAGCGCCAGGTGGCGTTGAGCGCATCCAGGCGCTCGGGTGCGTCCTCGGCCAGGCCCAGGCTGATGGTGGCACGGACCTGGGTGCCGAAGTAGCCCAGTTGTTCCATGGTCTGGTTTGCCCCGGTGCCGAGCAGTTCGTAGGGCCGGTTGGCCGACAGGACGATCAGCGGCACGCGCGCGTAGTTTGCCTCCACCACCGCCGGACCGAGGTTGGCGACAGCGGTGCCGGACGTCATCGCGATGCACACGGGCGCGCCGGCACCGATCGCCAGGCCGATGGCCAGGTAACCGGCGGTGCGCTCGTCGATGCGGACGTGCAGGCGGATGCGGCCGGCCCGGTCGGCGTCCTGCAGGGCGAAGGCCAGCGGCGCGTTGCGCGACCCGGGGCACAGCACCACATCGCGGACGCCGCCGCGGATCAGCTCGTCAACGACGACGCGGGCCTGGGTCGTCGAGGGGTTCACCTATACAGAGTGTCACAAGCCGCTAACCGTGCGCCGAACGTGGAGTTGGTGGGCCCCCCAAGAACCCAAGCCGCGATTTCGCTCAACGAAGTCGACGCCGGGCGACAAAAGATCACGCGAAGAACTGCAGCGCCGCGTTGTTGACCGCCTGCGGCCGCTCGAAGAACCCGAGGTGACCAGTGTCGGGAATCTGCAGGTAACGACCGTTGGGCATGGCGTGGGCGACCTCGCGGCCCAGGTGGGGCGGAGTCACGACGTCGTCGGCGAAGCCGATCACCAGCACCGGCGCGGCGATGCTGCGGTACGCGGGTAGCCGGTTGGTCTGCGGCGAGACGTCCACCTGGCAGCGCAGGCCCGGGGTTCGCTTGATGGGCCACGCCTCGAACATCGCGATCCAGTCGGCGACGGCCGCGTCGTCGTTGAGCGTCTTCCGCGAGAAGCTCTCGAGCAGGCGGTTTCTCGCGTCGACCGCGGGCGGAAGCTGGATTCCGGAGGCGTCCAGCTCGACCTCGGCGTCGTAGAAGAACTGGCGGGCACGGTCCAGGCGGCCGCGGGTGGCCATCAGCACCGCGGCGCTGACCAACTCGGGCCGCAGCACCATGAGTTCCTGGGCGATGAAGGAGCCCATCGACACCCCGACGAGCCGCGCGGGGGCGGCGCCCAACGACTCGATCAACGCGGCGGTGTCGGCGAGCATGGTTTGCAGCGTGAAGCCTTCGGCGTTTTCGGTCGCGCCGATCCCGCGGTTGTCGAAGGTGATGCACCGATACCCGGCCTCCACGAACGCGGGGACTTGGTGCGGATGCCAGGTGCGCCCGGCGCCCCCGCGGCCGGCGATGAAAACGACGGGCTCGCCGGACCCGGTGTCGTCGTAGGCCAGGTTGATCACTCGGACGACGGTACAAGGAACGGGTAGCAGGCCTTGACCCGGTCGATCCACCACCGCCGTCGTTCGGGCGGCGCGGCCAGCGCCTGCAACCGCGCCGGATCGGGCGTGACCGGCCCGACCGATAGGGTCCCGTCCACGGGGAGGGCGACGTCGGCCACGTCTTCCAAGAACAACCCGCCCGTGCCCAGCCCGCATGCGTGGCGCAATACCGGCAGGGCCGCCGCGGCGCTCAGACCCGCGGCGATCCCCACCGCCGAGTCGAGCGCGCTGGACACCACAATGGGGATGTCGATCTGCGCGGCGATGTCCAGCAGGGCCCACACCCCGCCCAGCGGGGCAACCTTCAGCACGGCGATGTCGGCGGCCTGCGCCCGGACCACGGCCAGCGGATCGTCGGCCTTGCGGATGCTCTCGTCCGCGGCGATCAGCACCCCGACCCGACGGCGCAGCTCGGCGAGTTCGGCGACGGTCGCACACGGCTGTTCGAGGTACTCCAGCGGGCCGTCGGCGGTGAGGGCGGCCGCCGCCCGCGCCGCCTCGTCGACGCTCCAACCGCCATTGGCGTCCACCCGCACGGTCGGGATCAGTTCGCGCACCGCGTTGACCCGGTCGACGTCGTCGACCAGCGTCTGCCCGGGCTCGGCGACCTTCACCTTGGCCGTTCCGGCGCCGGGAAAGCGGGCCAGTACCTCGCTCACCCGGGCGGCGGCAACGGCCGGCACGGTGGCGTTGATCGGGACGCGGTCGCGTCGCACCGGCGGCGGCTCGCGGTATGCGGCCTCGATCCCCGCGGCCAGCCAATGCGCGGCCTCCGGCGGGCCGTATTCGAGGAAGGCGCCGAACTCCCCCCAACCCGAGGGCCCCTCGATGAGCGCCACCTCGCGGGTGGTGATGCCGCGGAACCGCACCCGCATCGGCAGCGCGACGACATGCAGGCGGTCGAAAAGGTCCTCAAGGCTGGGTAAAAAAGGGTGTGTCACGCGTGGTAAACCTGGCGGCCCGCCAGATACGTCGCACGGATCTCCAGGTCGGCGATTTGCTCGGGCGGCACGGTGCGCGGATCGGCCGACAGCACCACCAGGTCCGCGTACTTGCCCACCTCCACCGAGCCGATCACGTCGTCGGCGAACAGCTGCCAGGCGGCGTCGAGGGTCTGCGCGCGGATGGCCTGATCCACCGTCAACCGCTCCTCGGGTGCCAGCACCCGCCCGCTGGGCGCCGTCCGGGTCACGGCCACGCTGATGTTGCGCAGCGGCTCCTCGGGGGTGACCGGCGGATCGTTGTGCAACGAGATGCGCATGCCGGTCGCGACCGCGGATCCCGCTGGCATCCAATGGGATCCGCGTTCGGTTCCGAACAGGCCGTCGACGATGATGTCGCCCCAGTAGTGGATCTGGTCGACGAAGATGCTGCAGGTGACGCCGAGGTCGGCGGCGCGCTTCAGTTGGTCGGGCCGGATGGCGCCCACGTGCTCGAGTCGCAACCGGTGGTCGGGACGCGGATTGCGGCGCAGCGCCTCTTCGTAGACGTCGAGAATGGTGTCGACGCCGGCGTCGCCCTGCACGTGGCAGGCCATCGGCCAGCCCCGCGGGAAGTAGGCGCCGACGATTTCGCTCAGCTGTTCTTTGGTGTAGTTGGCGTGCCCACAGGATCCGGGCGGCACTCCGATGGTCCGGCTGGCGGCCGTGTCCAGGTAGGGAAACGTCAGGGCGATGTTGCCGACCCACGGCGAGCCGTCCACCCAGATCTTGATGCCGACCTGGCGCAGCATGTCGTCCCCCTCGCCGGGTGCTGCGTCGCTCGACATCTGCGGGTTGGAGATCTCGTAGGTGCGCAGCCGGACGGTCAGCTTCGCGCGCAGCCCCTCGACAAGCGGTTTGAACGACGGGTCGAAGGCCATCTCCGAGCAGGTGGTCAGGCCCGCCCGGTTGAGCCGGCCGCACTCGGCGAGCAGCAAGGCCGGGTAGTTGTCGGGTTCGATGGCGCCGGCCAGCAGCGGGAACACCGCCCCGGTTTCCTCCGCGGTGCCGTCGAGTTCACCATGTGCATCGCGGCCGAACCTGGCGCCCTTGGGATCTGGGGTGTCGCGGGTCAGACCGGCGAGGCGGGCGGCGTGCGAATTGAAGAACGCCTTGTGTCCGGAGTTGTGGATGATCACCAGCGGACCGTCGGGCGCGATTTCGTCGAGCCAGGCCAGCGTCGGCTGCGGGAGCCCGGACTGCAGCAGCGGATCCCAGCCGTTCAGGTATGCACCGGCCGCTCCCCTCGCGGCGATCTCGCGGTGGACCGCCGCGACGACGTCGGCGGCGTCGGGCAGGGTGACCGGGCGGATGTCGACGATCCGGTCCGACAGCGCGAGCGCCTCCATCAACGGATGCCCATGCGCCTCAACAAATCCCGGCATGACGCAACCGTCGCCAAGATCGATCGTCTGGGTGTCGGCGCCGATGTAGCCGGCGATGTCGGCGCGGGTGCCGACGGCGACGATCCTGCCGTCGGCCACGGCGAGCGCCTCGGCCGTGGGCCGCTTGTCGTCGACGGTCAGTACGGTTCCGGTGACGACGAGATCTGCCTGCGTCATAGAGGGGAATCCTAGTGTTCCCCGAGGTCGCCAAGGGGGCGGCTGACTTGAATTGCAACACGTTCTAGTCTTGCCCCATGAGTGACGAACTGCTGCGCAATCCGACCCATAACGGCCACATGTTGGTGGGCGCGCTCAAGCGCCACAAGAACAAGCCGGTGTTGTTCCTCGGCGACACCACGCTGACCGGTGGTCAGATGGCCGACAAGATCAGCCAGTACGTCCAGGCGTTCGAGGCGCTGGGCGCGGGCACCGGCGTCGCGGTTGGCCTGCTCTCGCTCAACCGTCCCGAGGTGCTGATGATCATCGGCGCGGGCCAGACCCAGGGCTATCGCCGCACTGCCTTGCACCCGCTCGGGTCGCTGGACGACCACGCCTACGTGTTGTCCGACGCCGGCATCAGCTCGCTGATCATCGACCCCAACCCGATGTTCGTCGAGCGCGCCCTGGGGTTGCTGGATAAGGTGCCGTCGCTCAAGCAGATCCTGACCATCGGTCCGGTGCCCGAAGGCCTGAAAGATCGAGCCGTGGACTTGTCGGCCGAGGCGGCGAAGTACGAGCCGCGGCCGCTGACGGCCCGCGACCTCCCGCCGGACCAGATCATCGGCCTGACCTACACCGGTGGCACCACGGGCAAGCCCAAGGGCGTGATGGGCACCGCGCAGTCGATCTCCACCATGACGATGATCCAGCTCGCGGAGTGGGAGTGGCCGGAGGAGCCGCGCTTCTTGATGATCACCCCGCTGTCGCATGCCGGCGCGGCGTACTTCCTGCCGACTCTGGTCAAGGGCGGCCAGATGTACGTGCTGCCCAGGTTCGACCCCGCGGAAGTGCTGAAAACCATTGAGGAGAAGCGGATTACGGCCACCTTTGTAGTGCCGTCGATGCTGTACGCGCTGATGGACCACCCGGACTCGCACACCCGCGACCTGTCGTCGCTGGAGACGGTCTATTACGGCGCGTCGGCGATCAACCCGGTACGGCTGGCCGAGGCGATCCGCCGGTTCGGCAAGATCTTCGCCCAGAACTACGGGCAGTCCGAGGCGCCGATGGCCATCACCTACCTGGCCAAGGGCGACCACGACGAGCAGCGGCTGACGTCGTGTGGGCGTCCGACGCTGTTCGCGCGCGTGGCGCTGCTGGGCGAGGACGGCAAGCCGGTGCCGCAGGGCGAGCCGGGCGAGATCTGTGTCAGCGGGCCGCTGTTGGCGGGCGGTTACTGGAATCTTCCCGACGAAACCGCCAAAACGTTCAAGGACGGCTGGCTGCACACCGGCGACATGGCCCGCGAGGACTCCGACGGCTTCTACTACATCGTCGACCGGGTCAAGGACATGATCGTCACCGGTGGCTTCAACGTGTTCCCGCGGGAGGTCGAGGACGTCGTCGCCGAGCATGCCGCCGTCGCGCAGGTATGCGTGGTCGGGGCGCCGGACGAGAAGTGGGGCGAGGCCGTCACCGCGGTGGTGGTGCTGCGCGCCGACGCGCCCCGCGACGAGGCCGCGATCGAGACCATGACGGTCGAGATCCAGGCCGCGGTCAAGGAGCGCAAGGGGTCGGTGCAGTCACCCAAGCAGGTGGTGGTCGTCGACTCGCTGCCGCTGACCGGACTGGGCAAGCCGGACAAGAAGGCCGTGCGGGCACGCTTCTGGGAGGGGGCCGACCGCGCCGTCGGCTGACACGCGCCCAGTGTGCAGCTGGCCGCACACTCGCGCTCCAATGTGAGGCTGGCCGCACACTCGGCCGACATTAGGCTTGCAGGCATGGCGAATGCCGAACATGTCAAGCCGCCCTGGTGGCTCAAGCCGGCGAACAAGGTCTTCATGCAGCTGTTGCGGCTTGGCCTGAGCTTCGGCGGCGAAAGCCCGGTGGTGTTGACCGTTCCCGGCCGCAAAACCGGCACTCCGCGCTCCACGCCGGTCACCCCGATGACGGTGGACGGCAAGCGGTACGTGGTCGCCGGCTTCCCGGGTGCGGACTGGGTCAAAAACGTCCGGGCCGCAGGCGAAATCACGCTCGCCCGGGGCCGCAACCGGGAGCGGGTGCGGATTGTCGAGCTCTCCGCGGAGGAGTCCCGGCCGCTGCTGCGGGCGTTTCCGACCGAGGTCCCGACCGGGGTCGGGTTCATGAAGCGGTCCGGACTCGTGAAGGACGGCCGCCCGGAGGAGTTCGAGGCGCTGGCCGGGACCTGCCCGGTGTTCCGCTTCGAACCGCTGGGAGTTCAAAACCTTGACTGAGAATCCCTTTGATGCCCAGGCATGGCGACCAGTCGACGGGTTCGACGACCTGACCGACATCACCTACCACCGCCACCTCAACGACGCCACGGTGCGGGTGGCGTTCAACCGCCCCGAGGTGCGCAACGCTTTTCGGCCGCACACCGTCGACGAGCTGTACCGCGCGCTCGACCACGCCCGGATGTCCCCCGACGTGGGCGTGGTGCTGCTGACCGGCAACGGCCCGTCGCCGAAGGACAGCGGCTGGGCGTTCTGCTCGGGCGGTGACCAGCGCATCCGCGGGCGCTCCGGCTATCAGTACGCAAGCGGAGATACCGCCGACACGGTCGACGTCGCCCGCGCCGGCCGGTTGCACATCCTCGAGGTGCAGCGGCTGATCCGCTTCATGCCCAAGGTGGTCATCTGCCTGGTCAACGGGTGGGCCGCCGGCGGCGGGCACAGCCTGCACGTGGTCTGCGACCTCACCCTGGCCAGCCGCGAACACGCGCGCTTCAAGCAGACCGACGCCGACGTCGGCAGCTTCGACGGCGGCTACGGCAGCGCGTACCTGGCCCGCCAAGTGGGCCAGAAGTTCGCCCGGGAGATCTTCTTCCTGGGCCGCACCTACACCGCCGAGCAGATGCACCACATGGGCGCGGTCAACGAAGTCGTCGACCACGCCGACCTGGAACGGGTCGCCGCGCAGTGGGCAGCCGAGATCAACGCCAAGTCGCCTCAGGCGCAACGCATGCTGAAGTTCGCGTTCAATCTGCTCGACGACGGCCTGGTGGGTCAGCAGCTGTTCGCCGGCGAAGCCACCCGGCTGGCGTACATGACCGACGAGGCCGTCGAGGGGCGCGACGCGTTCCTGGAGAAGCGCCCACCGGATTGGAGCCCGTTCCCCCGGTATTTCTAGCGTCGAGATCGACGCCAGCGCGAGAAAGTTCGAGTAGCCCGCACGCTGGCGTCGATCTCGGCGATTCCAGGTCGCCGCCTAGACTCCTCACCTGTGAGCAAGAGTCCGCTGCGCCGGTTCACCGACCAGATCGTGCTGGCGACCATGCGACCGCCGATCTCCCTACAGGTGCTGGTCAACCGGCCCGCCATCAGGCCCGTCGACCTGCGCGGCAAGCGCATCCTGCTCACCGGGGCCTCGTCGGGCATCGGCGAGGCGGCGGCCGAGCAGTTCGCGCGCGACGGCGCCACCGTGGTGGTCGTCGCCCGCCGCAAAGATCTGCTGGACGCGCTGGCCGACCGGATCACGAAGGCCGGCGGCACCGCCATGTCGATGCCGTGCGACATCTCCGACATGGACGCCGTCGACGCCCTGGTGGCCGAGGTCGAAGGGCGCATCGGCGGCGTCGACATCCTGATCAACAACGCAGGCCGGTCCATCCGCCGGCCGCTGGCCGAGTCGCTGGAGCGCTGGCACGACGTCGAGCGGACCATGACGCTCAACTACTACGCGCCGCTGCGGCTGATCCGCGGGTTCGCGCCCGGCATGCTCGAGCGCGGCGACGGCCACATCATCAACGTCTCGACGTGGGGCGTGCTGTCGGAGGCCTCGCCGCTGTTCTCGGTGTACAACGCGTCGAAGGCCGCGCTGTCGATGGTGAGCCGGGTCGTCGAGACGGAGTGGGGCACCAAGGGTGTGCATTCGACGACGCTGTACTACCCGCTGGTGGCCACGCCGATGATCGCACCGACGAAGGCCTACGAGGGGATGCCGGCGCTGACCTCCGAAGAGGCCGGCGAGTGGATGATCACCGCCGCCCGCACGCGGCCGGTCCGCATCGCGCCGCGGATGGCGATTGCGGCCAAGGCACTGGACACCTTCGGCCCCCGCTTCGTCAACACGCTCATGCAGCGGCAGAAGATCCAGCCCAACCGCGCTTGATCCGAGGAGTGCCCGTGTCCGATCTGTGGACCACCATCGCGGCCGAGCGAGGCGCCCTCGCCGGTGACCTCGCCGCCCTGACGCCGGCGCAGTTGCGACGACCTCATCGGCGCCGGCGGCCGACGCTACGGAGCAGATGCGCCGCCGCACCCTAGGAACGTGATAGACACGACGCTATGGAGATCCTGGCCAGCCGGATGCTGCTTCGGCCGGCGGACTACGAAGCATCGCTGAGCTTCTACCGCGACCAGATTGGCCTGGCGATCGCCCGTGAATACGGCGCGGGCACAGTATTTTTCGCCGGCCAGTCGCTGCTGGAGTTGGCCGGCTTCGGCTCCCCGGACCACTCCCGGGGCCCGTTTCCCGGCGCGCTGTGGCTCCAGGTCCGCGACATCGAGGCGACCCAGGCCGAGTTGCGGGGCCGCGGGGTGGCGATCGCCCGGGAGGCCCGCCGCGAGCCATGGGGGCTGCACGAGATGCATGTGACCGATCCCGACGGCATCACGCTGATTTTCCTGGAAATTCCGGGGGATCACCCGCTGCGCCGCGACACCCGCGGTGAACGCGGCGGAACGTCGGGTTAATTGCGAGGTAACATTCGGCGACGAGCCGCGTTTCGGCCATTCGTGCATTCGACAATGGAAGCCCCCTACCACCAGAATCAGGCACTGTGAACATAGAAATGTTCCTCTTGATCATTGTCGTAATCACGGCACTGGCATTCGATTTCACCAACGGCTTCCACGACACCGGCAACGCCATGGCGACCTCCATCGCCAGCGGCGCGCTGGCGCCCAAGGCGGCCGTCGCACTGTCCGCCGTGCTCAACCTGGTGGGCGCATTCATGTCCACCGCCGTCGCGGCCACCATCGCCAGAGGCTTGATCGACGGGCACATCGTGACACTGGAACTGGTGTTCGCCGGCCTGGTCGGCGGCATCGTCTGGAACCTGCTGACCTGGCTCCTCGGTATCCCGTCGAGTTCGTCGCACGCACTGATCGGCGGCATCGTCGGTGCCACCATCGCCGCCGTGGGCGGGCACGGGGTGATCTGGAAGGGTGTGGTGTCCAAGGTGCTCATCCCGGCCGTGGTGGCCGCGATCCTGGCCATCGCCGTCGGGGCGATCGCGACCTGGCTGGTGTACCGGATCACCCGCGGCGTCCCGACCAAGCGCACCGAGGCCGGGTTCCGGTACGGCCAGTGGGGCTCGGCGTCGCTGGTGTCGCTGGCGCACGGCACCGGCGACGCGCAGAAGACGATGGGCATCATTTTCCTGGCCCTGATGTCCTACGGGTCGATCAGCAAGAGCGCCACGGCGCCGCCGCTGTGGGTCATCATGGCATGCGCGCTGTCCATGGCGATGGGCACTTACCTGGGCGGCTGGCGGATCATCCGCACCCTGGGCAAGGGACTGGTCGAGATCAAGTCGCCGCAAGGCATGGCCGCCGAGTCGTCCTCGGCCGCGGTCATCCTGCTGTCCACCCACTTCGGCTACGCGCTGTCGACGACGCAGGTGTGCACCGGTTCGGTGCTGGGCAGCGGGCTGGGCAAGCCCGGTGGCGAGGTGCGCTGGGGCGTGGCCGGCCGGATGATGGTCGCGTGGCTGGTGACGCTCCCCCTGGCCGGGCTGGTCGGGGCAGTCACCTACTGGATCGTGCATCTCATCGGGGGATACCCCGGCGCGGTCATCGGCTTCGGGCTGCTGGTCGCGGTCGCGACCACCATCTACATCCGGTCGCGGAAGGTCAAGGTCGACCACAACAACGTCAACGCCGAGTGGGAAGGCAGCCTCACTGCCGGTTTGGAAGGGGCGGAGGCCGGTAACCCGCCCTCCGATGGGGGGCCCAAGGCAGGCACCGGGGCCCCGCCGCGCTCCGACAGCGGCTCTGCCGACACGCTGATGTCGGGGAGCTCCTCATGAGCCACTTCAGCGACTGGTTCAACTACCAGGCCTCCCTGAAGATCCTGATCTTCAGCATGCTGGCCGGTGCCGCGCTGCCGGGCTTGTTCGCGCTCGGGCTCCGGCTCCATGCCGTCGGAGGTGGACAGGTCAGCATTGACGGCAGCCCGCCACAGAAGAATCCGGCGCTGTTGGCGATCGCCTGGGCGATCTACGCGCTGGTGGTCGCGGTGATCGTCTTCGCTCTGCTGTACGTCTCCCGTGACTTCATCGCACACCAAACGGGAAACCCGTTCCTGGGAGCCAAACCCAAATAGCCCGACGTAGCATTGAATCGTCGTCCACCGGTTGCCCGGCCCCCACATGGGAGTGATAGCCAAGTGAACCGATTCCTGAGTTCGGTTGTCTCGTGGTTGCGCGCGGGGTACCCGGAGGGCATTCCACCCACCGACGCCTTCGCCGTGCTCGCGTTGCTGACCCGCCGGTTGAGCAATGACGAAGCCATGGCCGTGGCCCATGAACTCATGCGACGCGGCGACTTCGACGACGTCGACATCGGCGTGCTGATCACCCAGATCACCGACGACCTGCCGTCGCCGGACGACGTCGAGCGGGTGCGGGAACGGTTGGCAACCAAGGGCTGGCCATTCGATCAGGCCTACGAGGCCGAGGATCCCGCATAGCAGTCCTGCGCGCGCTCAGCGTCCCGCCCGGCTCCGCCGCCTCGTCGCTGCTGCCCGCCCTGGAAAGGGTGCTCGACGGCCGCGATCCCGCGCTCGTCCCGCTCTCCCCTGACGACGACCACGCGCTGGGTGCCCTGCGCGTTGGCGAGGACATCGACGACGACGTGGCCGTGGTGGTGACGACGTCGGGGACCACGGGAGCGCCGAAGGGCGCCCTGCTGACCGCGGCCGCCCTGACCGCCAGCGCGACCGCCACCCACGACCGCCTCGGCGGACCGGGCAACTGGCTGCTGGCGTTGCCGCCCTACCACATCGCCGGGGTGCAGGTGTTGGTCCGCAGCGTGCTCGCCGGCACGATACCGGTCGAGCTGGACGTCTCTGCTGGCTTCGATGTCACCGAGTTGCCTGCTGCCGTAAGGAAATTGGCACCCGGGCGGCGATACGCCTCGCTGATTGCCGCGCAGCTGGCCAAGGCGCTCACCGACCCCGCGGCCACCGCTGCGCTCGCGGAATTGGACGCCGTGCTGCTCGGCGGCGGGCCTGCGCCGCGGCCGGTCCTCGACGCGGCCGCCGCCGCGGGGATCACGGTGGTGCGCACCTACGGGATGAGCGAGACCGCGGGCGGCTGCGTGTACGACGGCGTCCCGCTCGATAGGGTGCTGGTCCGGGTGGCGGCCGGCGGGCGCATCGTCATCGGCGGCGCGACGCTGGCCAAGGGCTATCGCAACCCGGTCGAACCCGACCCGTTCGCCGAGCCGGGCTGGTTCTGCACCGACGACCTCGGTGCGGTCGACTCCGGCGTGCTCACCGTGCTGGGCCGCGCGGACGACGCGGTCAGCACGGGCGGGCTGACCGTGCTGCCGCAGCCGGTCGAGGCCGCGCTGGCCACCCACCCCGCGGTCAGCGACTGCGCGGTCTTCGGCCTCGCCGACGACCGGCTGGGCCAACGGGTGGTGGCCGCGATCGTGGTGAACGACGGGTACGAACCACCGACGCTGGAGGAGCTGCGGTCCCACGTGACACGCACCCTGGCCGCCACCGCCGCGCCGCGCGAACTGCACGTCGTCTACGCGCTGCCGCGACGCGGCATCGGGAAGGTCGACCGGAAGGCACTGGTGCGCCGGTTCTCCGGCGATCAATAGGCTGGTCGATCGTGCGGATCAGGCAGCGGGTGGCCTCCCGGGAGGCCCTGGCGGTCGCGGTCGGGGCCGTGCTGGTGGCGGCCGCGTTCGTGCTGCCGAGATTGCACCGGGGGGTCAGGCCGCGGCTCGACGTCGGCCAGGAGCGGTTCGGCGCGCACGCCGGGGCCTCACCAATTTTCGGGGCGTGGGAGATCCACGCCAGCTGGGGAACCGGGCCGGCCATTCTCATTGCCGTGACTGCCGTGGCGTGGGGAACGACCATCGCACAACGGCTTTCGTGGCGGGTGCTGACGCTGGGCACGTGGGCCACCGCCTGCGCGTGGGCGTTCGCTCTGGCGATGATCGACGGCTGGCAACGCGGCTTCGCCGGGCGCCTGACCACCCGGGACGAATACCTGTCGCAGGTCCCGACCATCACCGACATCCCGGCCGCGGTGCGCACGTTCTCCAGCCGGATCCTCGACTACCAACCGAACTCGTGGACCACGCACGTTTCGGGCCACCCGCCGGGCGCGCTGCTCACGTTCGTCTGGCTGGACCGCGTCGGCCTGCACGGCGGCGCGTGGGCCGGCCTGCTGTGCCTGCTGGTCGGGTCCAGCGCGGCGGCGGCCGTGGTGGTCGCCGTCCGCGCGCTGGCCGATGAGCAGACCGCGCGCCGGGCCGCGCCGTTCGTCGCGGTGGCGCCGACGGCCATCTGGGTCGCGGTGTCCGCAGACGGATACTTCGCCGGGGTGGCGGCGTGGGGACTCGCGTTGTTGGCCGTGGCGGTGCACCGCGCCGTGCGCTTTCCCGCGCTGGTTGCGGCCGGTGCCGGGCTGCTGCTCGGGTGGGCCGTCTTCCTCAGCTACGGCCTCATCCTGTTGGGTCTTCCGGCGGCGGCAATACTGGTGTCTTCGAAAAATGGGGGGACGAACTGGCGAGCCGCCCTGCGGGCACTGGGCCCGGCGGCGCTCGTCGCGGTAGCGGTGGCGGTGGCGTTCGATGTCGCCGGGTTCTACTGGTTCGACGGCTACGCCCTTGTCCAGCAACGTTATTGGCAGGGCATCGCGAAGTACCGACCGTTTCAGTACTGGAGTTGGGCCAACCTGGCCTGTGTGGTGTGTGCCATCGGGTTGGGCAGCGTCGCCGGGATCAGCCGCGTGTTCGACCCGGCAGCGATCCGTCGCCGCTCCGGTTTCCACCTAGTGCTGCTGGCGATGCTGGCCGCCATCGCGTGCGCGGACCTGAGCATGCTCAGCAAGGCGGAGGTCGAACGGATCTGGCTGCCGTTCACCGTCTGGCTCACCGCGGCGCCCGCGCTGCTGCCGGTGCGGTCACACCGGTTGTGGCTGGCGCTCAACGCCGCCGGGGCCCTGCTGGTCAACACGGTCATGGTCACCAACTGGTAGGGCCACGCGTTCAATCGTTGCGGGCTACAGCCCGGCCGCCCGGGTGACGCGGGCGAAGCGACTGCCGGGTGGGCAGGCCTCGCGGACCGCGGCGACGTCGTCGACGACGTCGATGTCGGCCAGCGTTTGCACGTGGATCACGTCGATACCGTTGTCGCGCAACGCTTTGCATGTCAGCTCCCCGGTGTCGGGTTGCGACATCGGGACGGTGCGCAGGCATTCGACCATCGCCGGCGCCGCCACCCCGAGCACCCACCAACCGCCGTCGCGCGCCAACCCCAGCACGGCCGGCGCGTCCAGCAGCTCGCACGCGCACCCGGTCAGCAATTCGGCGGTGACCTGCGGGGTGTCCATCCCGATCTGCAGGACGGGATAGCCGTCCGCCGAGTCGGCGTGGGCGTTGGCGAGCCGGTCGGCGAACTCGTCACCGCGCTGCGGAATCACCGCGAACGAGTCCAGCCGTTGCCGGATCTCGGCGGCGCCCGCGGCGGCGTCGAGGTCGCCGGTGAAGGCCACCACGCGCGCGGCCACCGGCGCGGCGGCCACCGCGTCGAGCGTG
>JARLGR010000118.1 GCA_031292665.1 Mycobacterium sp.
CCGGGCCACCCGGTGCACTCTGCGAAAGGCCGACGAGCTCGGTTGCCGCTCGCTGGCACTGGTCGCGTTCGGCGCCGGGGTCGGCGGATTCCCACTCGACCACGCCGTGCGGTGCAGAGTTAACCGTCGGACAGGTAACGCTCGACCGACGCGACCTTCTGGGTCATCGCATCCGAGGCCCCCGCCCGCCAGTCCACCTTGATCACCGTGCTGACCCGGGGCGCACGCGCGGCCACGGCTTCGACCGCACGCCGCACGACGGCCATCACCTCGTCCCAGGTATCGCCTTCGATCACGGTGAACATCGAATCCGTCTTGTTGGGCAGGCCGGACTCGCGAACGACCCGAACCGCTTCGGCAACGATCTCGCCAACCCCCTCGCCTACGCCCAGCGGGGTGACGGAAAACGCGACGAGCACAGACACCCACCGAGCCTACCCAGCCGACCTGGCAGCATCGAGGCCCATGCGGGTTCTGGTGCAACGGGTCACGTCGGCGGCGGTGTCCGTCGACGGCGAGGTGATGGGCGCCATCCGGCCCGACGGGCAGGGCCTGCTCGCGTTCGTCGGTGTCACCCACACCGACGATGCGGACAAGGCGCGGCGGCTCGCCGAAAAGCTATGGAATCTCAGGATTCTCGCCGACGAAAGATCCGCGGCCGACGTGAACGCCCCGATCCTGGTCGTCAGCCAGTTCACCCTGTATGCCGATACCGCGAAAGGTCGCCGGCCGTCGTGGAACGCGGCCGCGCCCGGAGTGGTCGCCGAGCCGCTGGTCACCGCGTTCGCGCAGGCATTGCGCGCGCTGGGCGCCGACGTACAGACCGGCGTGTTCGGCGCGAACATGCAGGTCGAACTGGTGAACGACGGCCCGGTGACGGTGATTCTGGAGGCTTGACGTCGCCACTGCGGGTACCTTAGTGATGTCGGGCGGTGGGTGAAGGGAGCGCGGGTTGAGCACGACCCCTGAATTCGGATCGCGTCGCTCCGACGACGACCAGTGGGACATCGTCAGCAGCGTCGGCTACACCGCTCTACTCGTGGCGGGCTGGCGCGCGTTGCACGCCGCCGGCCCGCAACCGTTGGTCCGCGACGACTACGCCAAGGTGTTCATCGCCGCGTCGCAGGACCCGTATCTCGCTGGCGCGCTCACCAACCCGGGGGCATCGGAGGCCGAAACCGCGTTTCCCCGCCTCTACGGCGTGCAGACGCGCTTTTTCGACGACTTCTTCACCTCCGCCGGCGACGCCGGAATCCGGCAGGCGGTGATCGTGGCCGCCGGATTGGACTCCCGCGCGTATCGCCTCGAATGGCCGCAGAGCACAACGGTTTTCGAGATCGACCTACCGAAGGTGCTGGAATTCAAGGCGCGGGTGCTGGCCGAGCACGCTGCCGAACCCAAGGCCCGCAGGGTCGAGGTGGCCGCCGATTTGCGCTCCGACTGGTCAAGGGACTTGGAGGCGGCCGGCTTCGACGTGGAACGCCCCAGCGCCTGGTCGGTGGAGGGAGTGTTGCCCTACCTGACCGACGACGCGCAGAACACGCTCTTCACGCGGATCAGCGGGCTCAGCGCGCCGGGCAGCCGAATCGCCATCGGCGCCTTGGGATCGCGCTTGGACCACGACCAACTCGCCGCGCTTGAGGCCGACCACCCGGGGGTCAACATGTCCGGGGACGTGGACTTCTCCGCGCTCACCTACGAGCCCGAAACCGAGTCCGCCGAACGGCTGGCCGCGCACGGATGGACCGTCGAACCCGTCCGAAACACGCTGGAGCTGCAGGCTGGCTACGGGATGACCCCCCCGGAGGTCGACGTCAGAATCGACAGCTTCATGCACTCGCAGTACATCACGGCAACCCGGTGACACCGATGCTCGCAAGGCTTTCCCCCGCCGACGCGATCGCCGAGATCGGGGTGAGTCCGTCCGGACCCGGCATCGGCGCGTTCTTCGACCTCGACGGCACCCTGGTCGACGGCTTCACGGCGTCGGTGCACGTCGGTGACCGAATCCGCCGCCGGCAAGCCGGGATTGGCGAGCTACTCGGTGTGTTCGAAGCCGCGCTGCGCTACCGGTTCGGCCGTCTCGAGTTCGAGCACCTGATCGTTCGGGCCGCCGGTTATCTGCGCGGCGAGTCCCTCGCGGACCTCGACGAGCTGGGTGAGCGGCTGTTCGTCGAACGGGTCGCCTCGCGGCTGTACGCGCACATGCACGAGATCGTGCAGGCCCACCAGGAACGCGGGCATACCGTCGTGTTGAGTTCGTCCGCGCTGTCCATCCAGGCGCTGCCCGTCGCACGCTTCCTCGGGATCGCCAACGTGCAGTGCAACCACTTCGAGCTCGACGAGAACGCTCGCCTGACCGGCGCAATCGTCAAACCGATCGTCTGGGGGACGACGAAGGCCGCCGCGGTGCAACAGTTCTGCGCCGACAATGACGTTGCGGTGCAACGAAGCTACTTCTATGCCGACGGTGACGAGGATGCGGCGTCGATGTCACTCGTCGGCTGTCCCCGACCAGTGAACCCGCGCTCGGGGCTCGCCGCGGCGGCCGCCGCGCATGGCTGGCCGGTGATGTGCCTGGCCCCGGGCCGCCGCGGGCCGATGAAGACGGTGCGCCACCTGGCCAGGCACGTCCGCCGCGAGAGAATCTAGGGCGTCAACAGGATTTTCACGTCGTCGCCCGACCGCGACGCCGCGGTCGCGTAGCCTTTGGCCGCCTCGTCCAGGGGCAGGGTCGTGGTGAAGATTCCATCGACGTCGAGCCGGCCGGACTGCAGGAGCGGGATCAACTCCGGCCACGTGCGCTGCACCGGGGCCGTGGTCATGCGAAAGGTGATGCTGCGGATCAGGGCGCCCAGGGCGGGGAACGGAAACGGCTGCAGATCGTGCACGCCGACGACCGAGACGGTGCCGCCCGGCCGCACCGCGTTCAGCGCGTCGGTCATCGAAGCGTCGGTGGCGACGGCGTCGATCACCGAATCGGCACCGCGTCCGCCGGTGGCGGCGAGGATCGACTCGACGGCCGGCGGCTTGACGGGCGTCGCTCCCCACCTGGCGGCCCGGTCCAAGCGGCCGTCAACCCGGTCGACGGCGAAAACGCTTGCGGCGCCTTGGAACAGCGCGCTGCGCAGCGCGCACAGGCCAACCGCGCCCAGGCCGATGACCGCCACGGTGCCGCCGTAGGGGATATCGGCGCGCTGTGCGGCCGCCCACCCGGTGGCGAGGTTGTCGGTGAGCAGCAGCGCCTGCTCGGTGGTGATCGCTTCCGGGATTTTCAGCAGCTGGAAGTCTGCGGCGGGCACGGCGAGCAGGTCGGCCTGCGCGCCGTCGAGCACGCCGCCCCCGAAGATCTGAAAGCCGGAGTGGCACATGACCGGGTCGCGGGTGGCGCAGCCGGGGCAGGCGCCGCACCCCGCCACCGACGACACCATCACCTGATCGCCCACGGCGACGGTGCGCACGTCCGGGCCGATTTCGACGACGGTCCCCACCGCTTCGTGGCCGAGCGGCATCGGCTCGCCGAGGGGAAAATCGCCCTCGTAGAAGTGCAGGTCGGATCCGCAGATGCCGGCGGCGCTGACTTGGACGATCGCGCCGTCGGGCCCGGGAAGTGCCGGATCGGGGCGCGTGTCGACCCGAATGCTGCGGGGCCCGTCGACGACTACCGTGCGCATGTATTCACTTTCCTTGTCGCAGAACGAAATCGGACCAGTCGGGTTCGCGGATCGCGGCCCAGTACTCGTAGAGCCGCCACGGGCTGACGGTGTGGATTTCCCCGTCGGCGTTCTTGAAGTACGAGTGCTTGACCGCCGGGTGCGACCAAACCATGTTCTTGATCTCGGCCTGCGTTCGTTGGTGCCACGCGGTTGCTGCCTCGGCCGTCGGCTCCAGCGAGCGCGCATTTGTTTTCGCGAGCTGCTCCAGACACTGGTCGATGTAGCGCATCTGGAGTTCGGACTGGAAGATCAGGCTGCCGCCGTGGGCGAGATGCGACCCCGGTCCGTAGATGATGAAGAAGTTGGGGAATTGCGGAACGGTGATGCCGAGGTGGGCGTACGGCCGTCGTCCCCACATCTCGTGTAGGTCGATTCCGTTGCGGCCGGTGATCTTCATCGGCCACAGCACATCGGTGTGCCGGAATCCGGTGGCGTAGATGATGACGTCGACGTCGTGGGTCACGCCGTCTTCGGTGACGATGCCGCGCGGGGTGATTTTTCGAACCGGCGGGCGCACCAACTCGACGTTGTCTCGCTGCAACGTCTGCAGCCAGCTGCCGTTGTCCTGCAGCGTCCGCTTGCCGGTGGCGGGATAGTCGGGCAACACCTTGCTCAACAGTTCGCTGCCCTCGCCGACCTGGCTGGTGATCCACTGGGTGAACATCATTCGCGCGGCGGCGTTGATGTCGCTGACGGCATAGTCGCGGTCGGCATAATTCGGATCACCGCGCGCGGCATCGAGTCCCTTGTCGGCGCCGGGCCACAGCACCAGAAACCGGTACCAGCGACCGTAATACGGCAGATGGCGCATGGCCCAGCGCATCCCGGTGCCAACCTCGTCGTGATACATGGGGTTGGGGAACATCCACTGCGCGGTCCGCTGAAAGACGGTCAGGTGCTCGACACGATCGGCGATCGCGGGCGCGATCTGAAAGCCGCTGGCTCCGGCGCCGACCAGCGCCACCCGCTTGCCCGTCAGGTCCACGGAGTGATCCCAGGCTGCGGAGTGGAACGCGGGGCCCTCGAAGGTGTCGGCACCCTCGAATTGCGGCGTGTAGGGCCGGTTAAGTTGACCGACCGCCATGATGAGGACGCGTGCGCGCATGGTGCCGGTCTCGCCGTCAGCGGAGCGCAGCGACACGCTCCACATGCCGTGGTCGTCGTCCCACTCGGCCGACAGGGCCTCGGTCTGCCACCGCACATGCTGGGCCAGGCCGTGCTTGCCCATGACCCGGGTGAAATAGTCCTGCAGTTCGTGCTGCTCGGCGAAGAAGTGGGTCCAGTCGTTGTTGGGTTCGAAGCTGTAGCAATAGAAATGGTTCGCGACGTCGACGCGGGCGCCGGGATAGGTATTCTCCCACCAGGTTCCGCCCGGCCCGGCGTTCTTCTCCACGATGGTGAAGGGAACACCGGCCTGCTTGAGGCGGATGCCGGCCAGGATCCCGGACTCGCCGCATCCGATGACGATCACCGGCAGCTCGGCCGCGCGCTCGGCCGGCAGGGCCGGCGGACGGCGGGGGTCGACGCCCTCGAGATCCATCTCTTCGGAGAGCAGGGGCAGGTAGTCGTCGGTGACGTGTTCGCACGCGGCCCAATCCATCATCTCCCGGATGAGGGCCGGGCTCAGCGAGTCGGGTTGCGGGCAGCCCCGGTCGCGATACTCGGCGATCACCGGCAGCGCCGCCGCGCGCGCGCGTGCCTTGTCCTCCTCGGACATGAACCCCTGGATTTCGTTGAGGAAGATGCCCATCGGCTTGAAGTCGCGGATGAACCGTGGGTCGCCGGTGATGTGCACGAGCGAGAGCAGCAGCGTCGGGATGCTGACATCCTCGAGCGCCGCGGCGATCTCGTCGTCGGACGTGGTGAAGGGCTGGCCGGCATAACCGCTGCGCATCGGGCCGATCCTTCCGGTGGCGTGGACGCCTAATTACGCTACCGATAGTTCCGTAATTGGCAGCATTACGCTACCGGCTGTCGGCGGAGCGGATCAAGAGG
>JARLGR010000119.1 GCA_031292665.1 Mycobacterium sp.
ACTGGCGCGAGCTGCGGGCCGGGGGTGTGTTTCTCGATATGGGCGGTTACTTCGCCGTGACCCGACGCGAGGACGTGGTCGCAGCGCTGTGCGACCCCGCCACTTTCGGCTCAGCCAGGTAGCCGATCACACCGTCGCGCGCCGGGACGAAAGCACTCCCGATCCCGATCCCGATCCCGGTCCCGATCGCATACGACCCGCCCGAGCACTCGCGCTTCCGCCGAATCTTGCAACCCTTCTTCAGCTCTCGCGCGGCAGATGAGCTCCTGCCCCCCTGCGGGAGCAGGCGTCAGACCTTATCGGCGCTATCGCGCCCAGGGGACGGTGTGAAGCGATCAGCGAGATCGCCGACCCCTTCCCGTTCGGGGCGCTGACGACCATATGCGGGCTTCCGCCCGACGACCGGGACAAGCTGGCCGCTCTGTCCGACGTCGACTGGGATACACCCGGTTCGCCGGGATCGGACCTGTTCACCTACCTTGTCGAAGCCATCGGGCGCGATGAGCGCCCGGCTCGTGCGGCGCAATTGCTCACCGGCGACGACCCCTTCACCGAAGAGGAAGTCATCGGGTTTTATGGCCTGCTCTGCCTGGCGCAGGATGGCATGCAGGCGGCCATCGGGTCGGCCCTGCTTCATTTGGCCCGCAACCCGGGGCTTCGTTCGCTGCTGCGCGACAACCCCGATCAGTTTGGGGCGTTCTTCGAGGAAATCGTGCGACTCGAGACGCCGCTTCCTTTCATCGGCCGCGTCACCACCAAAGAGGTGACCATCTACGACGTACGGATACCGGCGGGCTCGGTGGTGCGCCTATGCCTGGCATCGGCCAATCTTGAGGACAGCGGAAAGTCTGCGGTGACCGTGACCCGAGGACGAAAAGATCCACCCCAAGCCGCACTGGGGTTTCGGGGGCGGGGTACATCGATGCCTGGGTGCCGTCATGCCCCGCATCGAAATGATCGTGCTGGTGACCGAATGGTTGCGCGCGATACCGGATTTCGAGTTAGAGCCCGACTTCGCTCCCCGCTTCACCTTCACGCAAGGCGGCGCGATAAAGCCGAGCCGTCTGCCGCTGCGATGGAAGCCGTCGCGCTCTTGGGCCTCGGTGGTGTGCTCAGCTGTCGAAATGCCGCGACTTGTCTAATAGCCGGCGGTCGCGTTCTTCCTGGCGCTCCTGTTGGTAGGCCTCGACCTGGTCGGCGACCCACTCTTCGAGCAACCGTTCCTGAAGGGCGAACATCTCCTTCTCCTCTTCCGGTTCACCGTGGTCGTAACCGAGCAGATGGAGCACACCGTGGATGGTCAGCAACGCCAACTCGTGTCCCAGGCTGTGGCCCGCCGCGGCCGCCTGCTCGGCGGCGAATTCGGGGCACAGCACGATGTCGCCCAGCATCGACGGACCGGGCTCCGGGGCGTCGGGCCGGCCACCCGGCTCGAGCTCATCCATGGGGAAGCTCATGACGTCGGTCGGCCCGGGCAGGTCCATCCAGCGCATGTGCAGGTCGGCCATCGCCGCGGTGTCCAACAGCACCATCGACAGCTCGGCGGCCGGGTTGACGTCCATTTTGGCGATGACGAACCGCGCGACGCTGACGAGTTCGACTTCGGAGACGTCGATGCCCGACTCGTTGGAAACTTCGATGCTCACGGAATGCTCATGAGATGCTCATGCGATTGCTCGCAGCCCGATCATCGGCGACCGCGGGAGCCCGACGCGCGCCGAGTCGCCCGGTTCATGGCCAGCCCCGGTTCTTCGAACTTCGCGTAGGCGTCGACGATCTCCGACACCAACCGGTGGCGCACCACGTCCACACTGGTGAGCTCCGCGAGGTGGATGTCGTCGACGCCGTCGAGAATCTCCATCGCCGACCGCAGGCCCGACCGGGCGCCGCCGGGCAGGTCGACCTGGGTGATGTCCCCGGTCACGACGATCTTGGAGCCGAAGCCGAGCCGGGTGAGGAACATCTTCATCTGCTCGGCGGTGGTGTTCTGCGCTTCATCGAGCACGATGAAGGCAGAATTCAAAGAGCGCCCCCGCATATACGCCAGCGGCGCCACCTCGATGACCCCGGCGGACATCAGCTTCGGAATCAGCTCGGGATCCATCATGTCGTAGAGCGCGTCATACAGTGGCCGCAGGTAAGGGTCGATCTTCTCGCTCAGCGTGCCGGGCAGAAAGCCAAGGCGCTCACCGGCTTCCACCGCCGGCCGGGTGAGGATGATGCGGGTCACCTGCTTGCTCTGCAGCGCGCTGACCGCCTTGGCCATCGCCAGGTACGTCTTGCCGGTGCCGGCCGGCCCGACCCCGAAGACGATGGTGTTGGCGTCGATGGCGTCGACGTAGCGCTTCTGGTTGAGCGTCTTGGGCCGGATGGTCCTGCCGCGGCGCGACAAGATGTCCAGCGTGAGCACCTCGGCCGGTGACTCGTTGTCGGTGCCGACCAGCATGGCGACACTGTGGCGCACCACCTCGGGCGTCAGCGGCTGGCCGCGGGAGACGATCGCGACCAGTTCGGAGATCACCCGCTCGGCGAGCGCGACGTCGGCCGCTTCCCCGGTGAGGGTGACGGAGTTGCCGCGAACGTGCAGGTCGGCTTGCAGGTCGCGTTCCAGGGCGCGCAGATTCTCGTCTGCCGAACCCAACAGGCCCACCACGACATCGGGCGGAACGTCGATACTGCTGCGTACTTGAGCGTTGGCCCCAAGGGCTCCGGTTGCGTCACCGGCGCTGTTTTCGCGGGGCGTCACGTGGTTTTCGATGCCTGCTTCCTAAGCTCGTTCAGTGCTTTTTAGTGGCTTGTCGGTTGTTTGCCAGCCGCCTCAGTCTACGCCGAGGCCCCTGGCTGGGCAGCTTTCACCAGCGTATTCGACGGCAGACCCTTGTCCAGTACCTTGCTTACAGGCTCGACGAGCTTTCCCACCGGGGGGTGAGCACGCCCAGCGCGCCCAGCGCCACCGCGGCCGCCGTCGACGTCCGCAACACCTGCGGGCCCAGCCGGACCGTCACGGCGCCCGCGTCGGTCAACGCGGCGATCTCGTCCGGCGCGATACCGCCCTCCGGGCCGACCACCAGCAGCACCGACTTCGCTTGTGCGGCTGTGTCATCCGACAACACATCGGCGAGCCGTTCGCTCGCCGACTCGTGCAGCGCCAGCACCGCCGCGCCGCCGGCCGCCTCGTCGCGGACCCGCCGGGTCAGCGCCTCGGTGGACAGCACACCGTCGACGAGCGGGATGTGCGGCCGGCGGGATTGCCGGGCCGCCGAGCGGGCGACGGCGCGCCACCTGCGCAGCCCCTTCTCCACGCGGTTCCCCTCCCAGCTGGTCACGCAGCGGGCCGCCTGCCAGGCCAGGAACGCGTCGGCGCCGGCTTCGGTGGCCAATTCGATCGCCAGCTCCGAGCGATCCGATTTGGGCAGCGCCTGCACCACCGTGACCGCGGGGCTCCCGGGCGCGACGCTCCAGCGGTTCAGCACCCGCGCGCGCAGCCCGTCGCGTCCGGCGTGCTCGACCTGGCAGTGAGCGAGACATCCCGCGCCGTCGCCGAGCACGAGTTGCTCGCCGACGCGGATCCGGCGCACCGTCGCGGCGTGAAAACCCTCGTCGCCGTCGACGGCGGCGAGTTCGCCGGCCTCGGGTAGTGCGTCGACGTAGAACAGCGTCGCCACCATGTGCGCGGCTCCGAAAGCTCCCGGCTAGCGCCCGGTGAAGGTTTCGCGCAGCCGGCTGAACAGTCCGCCGCCGGCGTTCGTCGACCGGACCTCGGGAACGTCGCGACCGCGGCGGTTCTTCAGCTCGCGCAGGAGTTCGGTGTCGTGGTGATCCAGCTTCGTGGGGACCACCACCTCGACGTGCACGTGCAAGTTGCCCCGGGCCCCGGAACGCAGGTGCGGCATCCCGTGTCCGCGCAGGGTGATCACCGCGCCCGGCTGCGTGCCGGGCGGGATGGTGATCTCGCTCATGCCGTCCAGGACGGCGTCGATGGTGACCGTGGCGCCCAGCGCCGCGTCGACCATCGGCGCCGACACGGTGCAGTGGAGGTCGTCACCCTCGCGGACGAAGACGTCATGGGCCTGCTCGTGAACCTCGACGTAGAGGTCACCTGCCGGCCCGCCCCCGGGCCCCACCTCGCCCTGGGCGGCGAGCCGGACCCGCATGCCGTCGCCGACACCAGCGGGGATCTTGACGCTGATCTCCCGGCGCGCCCGAACCCGGCCGTCGCCCATGCATTGGTGGCAGGGGTCGGGGATGACGACTCCGACGCCGCGGCAGGTCGGACACGGCCGGGAGGTCACCATCTGGCCCAGCAGCGAGCGTTGTACCGTCTGCACCTCGCCGCGCCCACCGCAGGTATCGCACGGAATCGGCGCCGAATCGCCGTTCGTGCCCTTGCCCTGGCATCGATCGCACAAGACGGCGGTGTCGACGGTGACCTGCTTGGTCACACCGGTCGCGCACTCCTCCAAGTCGAGCCGCATCCGCAGCAGCGAGTCCGAACCCGGCCGGACCCGGCCGATCGGCCCGCGGGAGGCCGAACCCTGGGCAAAGCCCCCGCCGAAGAACGCCTCGAACACGTCGCCCAAATTGCCGAATCCGCCGGCCCCGCCGCCGGCAGCGGCGGCGTTTTCCATTGGGTCCCCACCCATGTCGACGATGCGACGTTTCTCGGGGTCGCTGAGCACTTCGTAGACGGCGCTGATTTCCTTGAATTTCGCCTGCGCCGCCTCGTCGGGATTGACGTCGGGGTGCAATTCGCGCGCCAGCTTGCGGTACGCGCGCTTGATATCCGCGTCGCTGGCGTTTCTGCTCACGCCGAGCAGCCCGTAATAATCGCGTGCCACGCTTGACCTTTCTCGGCCTTTTCCTGCGGGTGTGTGTTCATCGAGCACCCAGGACTTCGCCGATATAGAGAGCAACCGCCGCGACGCTGGCGATAGTTCCCGGATAGTCCATGCGGGTGGGTCCTAACACACCCATCCCCCCGTACACGGTATCCGACGTGCCGTAGGCAGTGGTTACCATCGCGGTGCCGGCCATCTCCTCGACGGCCGTCTCGTGGCCGATGCGCACCGTCACCTTGCCGGCCTGCTGCTGGGCCGCCAGCAACCGCAGCACCACGACCTGTTCTTCGAGGGCCTCCAGGATGGAGCGCAGCGAACCACCGAAATCGGCTGCGTTGCGGGTCAGGTTGGCGGTGCCGCCCATCAGCAACCGCTCTTCGGTGTGCTCGACCAGCGACTCGAGCAACACCGTCGCCGAGCGGCCGACGGCGTCGCCCAACCCGTCCGGGCTGCGCAGCTGCCCGGCGAGGTCCGCCACAGCGACCGAGGCGGCCGACAGCTTTTTACCGACGAGCGCCTGGCCGAGCATCTCGCGCAACTGCGAAAGCTGGTGGTCGTCGATGACGTCGCCGAGTTCGACGATGCGCTGGTCCACCCGGCCGGAGTCGGTGATGACGACCATCAGCAGCCGGGCCGGCGTCAGGGCGATCACCTCGAGATGGCGCACGGTGGACGACGTCAGCGTCGGGTATTGCACCACGGCCACCTGACGCGTCAGCTGAGCCAAGAGCCGCACCGCGCGCCGCAGCACGTCGTCGAGGTCGACACCGGACTCGAGGAAGCCCTGGATCGCGCGCCGCTCGGCCGTGGACAGCGGCTTGACATCGTCGAGCCGGTCGACGAACTCGCGGTAGCCCTTCTCGGTGGGCACCCGCCCGGAGCTGGTGTGCGGCTGGGCGATGTAGCCCTCAGCCTCCAGCACCGCCATGTCGTTGCGGACGGTCGCGGACGACACCCCCAAGTTATGACGTTCCACCAGGCTCTTGGAGCCGATCGGCTCCTTGGTGGCGACGAAGTCGGCGACGATGGCACGCAGGACCTCAAAGCGACGATCGTCGGCACTTCCCACCGGTGGTCACCTCCTCGCTACCGCGCTGACCGCGTTCATTTTACGGTGTTGAGGCGTGCCAACCGCCAATCAGCGGGTCTGCGGGCCTCTGGCGCGCGGAAAGGCGCGGGAAAGGCGCGGGGAAAGGATTGATCGCTGCGAAAACCATTTAGGGCTAGCCTGTCCTGCATGAGCGGGCCGGGCCGGGGTGACGCATCGGGGAAGGCTCGCCGATGATCTTCAAGGGCGTCCGTGAAGGCAAGCCGTATCCGGAGCACGGGCTGTCCTACAAGGATTGGTCCCAGATACCGCCACAGCAGATCCGGCTCGACGAATTGGTGACCACGACGACGGTGCTCGCCCTGGACCGGCTGCTCTCGGAAGACTCCACGTTTTACGGCGATCTCTTTCCGCACGCGGTGAAGTGGAAGGGCACCACCTATCTGGAGGATGGCCTGCACCGTGCGGTGCAGGCGGCGCTACGGAACCGCACGGTGCTGCACGCCCGGGTGTTCGACATGGACACGCCGCTGAGCCAGCCGGGGTAGGTGCGGTCACGTTTTCGCGTCGGCGGGTGTCGACGTAGTGAAACGTTCATTCACACGCCTTGTTCAGGAGGATCGCCATGCCCCGGCTCCAGGGAGTCTCCGACCGCGACGCCGGCCCGGTCGCCAAGATCGCCTTCTTCTTCACCCGGCGCAAGCTGGCGCGGATGGCCGGACTCGAAACCGCGGGGATGCTCGAACCGCTGCGGATGTACGCGCACATCCCCCGGCTGCTCAACGCCTACGGCAGGCTGGAGCAGGCCGAATCCAGGCTCGACGTCCTCAGCCCCCGCCACCGCGCGCTGGCCGAGCTGAAGTCGGCGACAACGGTGCGCTGCGAGTACTGCATCGACCTCGGTTCACAGATCGCCCGCCAGTGGGGCATCACCGACGACGAGCTACTGGCCCTGTCCGACTACCGGAACGCCTCCTGCTTCTCCGATGTCGACAAGCTGATCCTTGAGTACGCCACTGCGGTCAGCCGCACCCCGGTCGAGGTGAGCGACCGGCTTTTCAACGCGCTGCGCGCCCACTTCGACACCGCCCAACTCGTCGGATTGACCCACGTGGTCACGCTGGGCAACCTTCGCGCCCGCTTCAACGTGGCACTGGGCATCGGGTCGTCCGGCTTTTGCGGCGACCGCGTGTGCGCCCTGCCCGACGTCGGCGGCGGGTGACGATGAAAGCGACAATGACGGCGCGCTTCGAGGCGGCCCGGCCCCGGCTCGGCGCCATCGCCTACCGCATGCTGGGCTCGGTCGACGACGCCCAGGACGCCGTGCAGGAAGCGTGGCTGCGCCTGAGTGGCAGCGCCGACGAGGCGATCACCAATCTCGACGCGTGGCTGACGACCGTGGTGGCCCGGATCTGCCTCAATGCGCTGCGCGACCGCCACGCCCGCGGTCGGGAGGAACTCGTCGCGCGGCTGCCGGACCCGATCGTGGACGCGGAGGGCCAATCCGACCCCGAGCACCGGGCGCTGCTGGCCGACGCGGTGGGTCTGGCCCTGTTCGTGGTGCTGGACACGCTGCCGCCCGCCGAGCGCCTGGCGTTTGTGCTGCACGACGTGTTCGCCGTCCCGTTCGATCAGATCGCTCCCATCGTCGACCGGACGCCGGAAGCGACCCGCAAGCTGGCCAGCCGGGCGCGCCGGCGCATCGAGGTTGCCGATCCGGCTCCCGACGGCGACATCGCCGCGCAGCGCGAGGCCGTCGACGCCTTCTTCGCGGCGGGGCGCTCCGGCGACTTCGACCGGCTGGTGGCGGTGCTGCATCCCGACGTGGTGTTGCGGGGAGACTTCGGACCGCACGCCCCCGGGTTCCGCGCCGAGGGCGCCGCGACGGTGACCAAGCTGGCCCGCGGGTACGCCGCGCCCGAGCGGGAGGTGCGGGGGGCCACCGTCAACGGCGCCGCCGGCGCGGTCATCGCCGTCGCCGGCCGTCCCACGGCGATCATGGCGTTCCTGGTGCGTGACGGGCGGGTGGCGGCCATCGACGTGCTGTCCGACCCGGCACGCATCGCGCGGATCGACTTGAGCGCGGTAACCGGCTAGTTGGTCGCTGTCGCTGCCTGTATCAGCGCGATCGCGGCGTCGTGCTGCAGGATCCAGGTGCCACCCTGGTTGACGAACACGAGTTGCTTGGTGACCGGTCCGGCGAACCTCGGACCCGCGATGGCGACGTCCGCGCCGGCCATGTTCGGGCCGGCCGGCTGGATGTTCGTCACGGTGAACGTCTCCGGGAAGTTCCCGTTCCGGTAGGCCTTTCTCAGGTCGTGGTCGGCGACGTGGCCCTCGTCCGGGCTGATGCCGTTCTCCACCAGATTGGTCTTGGTCGTGTACGAGACGCCGGGATCGGTGACTTGGTTGCAGAGGCTGGACAATTGGTCCGGGGTCGGCAGATTTTGCGCCGGCGCCGGGGGCGGAGGCGGGGGCGGCGGGTCCTGCGGCTGGGGGTACCACCCGCTTGCGGGGGATGCCGGCCCGTACGGCGCACCGACCGCGACCAGGTTCACCTGAGCTCCGGGCGGCGCGACGGAAGCCGCGAGAGACGCAAAGCCTGCGGCTGCGCCGCCGATGACGGCCAACGCTGCAACGCTGGTAGCTAAGGATTTCACGGTTCCCCCTTTATGCCCGTTGAGGCACCCTTTGTTCTCATGGACATGACCAATCTGACTCAATGTCCCGCGGCTTGCAAGAGCGCCATCGCCGAGGCGCGCGACAGCATCCAGCCGCCCTGGTTGACGAAGGTGACGCTCTGCGTGACCGGAGTCGGGAGCTTGGGGCCCGAGACGGCGACGTCCGCGGTGGCCGAACTGGCGGCACCCGGTTGGATATTGGCCACGTTGAACGCCAACGGAAGGTCACCGTTCTTTGCCGCTTTTTTCAGCTGGTGGTCGGCTGCGTGGGCCTCGGTCCCGCTGATCCCGCCTTCGACCAGGTTGCTCTTGTTCGCGAACGGAACAGTGGGATCGGCGAGGCTATTGAGCAAACCGGTCAATTGAGACGCGGTGGGAACGTTGGCGCCCGGCGCAGGGGCCGGCGGCGGGTTCTGCGGCTGGGGGTACCACCCGCTTGCGGGGGAGGCCGGTCCATCAGGTGCGCCGACCGCGGCCAGCCGCACCTGAGCCGAGCCCCCGGTCGCAACCGGCGCGATGGATGTCACGCCGACGGCCGCCGCACCGATTGCGCCGAGAGCCGCCACGCTCATGACGACAGATTTCATGGTTGCTCGCACGGTCCGGTCCTCCCCCTCCGGTTCGCATGGACGGTGACTCACCGCCACATCGCCCATGGTCTTGGTGCGATTGTGCGCGTTGTGACTGATGTTGTGTATCTCAGGCAGGTCACGTTAGGGCCACGTTATGGGTGGCTGCACAGCAGAATATGTGCGGCAACTGCGTAGCAGCCAGGACTGGGGCCGGGGTACCGGGCTCGGCCGGTCAGTCCCGGACCATGGCTTCGCGCAGGCTTTTCGGACGCATGTCGGGCCAATTCTCATCGACGTAGTCCAGGCACGCGGCTCGGTCGGCTTCGCCGTACGCCACGCGCCAGCCGGCCGGGACGTCGGCGAAGGCCGGCCACAGGCTGTGCTGGTCCTCGTCGTTGCGCAGCACCAAGAAAGTGCCGTTGTCGTCATCGAAGGGGTTGGTGCTCATCACGTCTCCTTGTCGCGTGCTGTCCGATCGAACTGCCAGTGGCTCCCAGCACCCGGTCGGATAACAGTCCGAGGCAGCTCAGGTTGGGGAAGCCGGGTCCCTGCATGAGTCCGGACAGGTTGGGCAGGAACAGCTTTGGTGCGAAGTCGGTGACGGACAGGTCGTGGCCGATCGCTTCCTGCAGGCTCTCGGCGTCGAGCGGCCGGCCCAGGGCCAGCTCGAGCAGGTCGAGGGCGTCCTGGCGGAACAGCATGGTGAACCAGAGCGGCTCGGCGCCCGAACCGTCGATGACGAGGTCGAAACCGTGCACGGTCTCGAGGTTTTCGGCGCCGCGGTTGGTCGAGAGCGTCAGTCGGATCTGCCCCTGCCGGGCCACCGCGTGGGCCACCCGGCCACGCAGGTGGTGAATGCGGTCATCGGCCAGCAATGCCTCCTGCACGCTCGCCGAAAACACGCCGCGGTCGGTGCGGGCCAGCGCGTCACGGCGTTCGTCCAGCGTCAGGGCCGCCCAGTCGGTGGGGTCGGAGAACAGCGAGTTCTCGAAGAAGCCCTCGCCGCGGGTGAACAGCGTCACCTGCGGGGAAATGACGGTGATGGTCGAAACCCGGTGCCGGAATAGCTCGTTAAGCATCGACGCGGCGGTCTCACCACCACCGATCACCGCGACTCGGTCGGCGGCGATCCGGTCGTGGCCCGCGGCGCGGTCCCAGAATTGGGCGATGGACAGCACTCGCGGATTTCCGGGCAGCAACGACTTCTCGGCCTGGCCGGGCCCGGTGATCATCAACGCGTCGGCGTGCACGGTCGTCTCGCGGGTGTGCACCGCCCACCGGTCGCCGGTCACGGCCAGCGCGTCGACCTCGCCGTGCACCACGTCCAGGCCGACGTGGTCGGCCACCCAGGCCAGGTACTGACTCCACCGGCGATGGGTCGGCGCCGGTCGGCCGCGGTCGATCCATTCGGCGAACGACGCCGTGGCGATCAGATAGGACTGCCAGCTGTAGCGGGTCATCCGCTCGTCGAGTTCGGCGTTCCGCCGCGGAACCAGCGCCGACCGGTAGGGAAACCCGACGTCTTTTTCGGGACTGGTGCCCAACCGGTGCGCCCCGTCGGTCCAGCCGCCTCTGGCCTGCCAGTTGGCCCCGACCGCGGTGCGCTCGACCGCGATCACGTCGGGCACATCGACGCCCATGTCGCGCAGCGCGGATGCCTTGGCGGCGACGGCCACCGCCTTGGCTCCCGCGCCCAGGATCGCCAGTGTGCTCATCCCGCCAGCCCCTCTAATGTGTCGATCCAGATACCCTGCAGCGCAGCGATGTCCGCGTCGTCGAGGATGTCGGGTAGCGTCCGCCACTGGGTGGCCAGCACGCGATCATCGCCCGTCCCGAGAATCCCTGCTACCACGGTCAGTTCGTGGCGCACCGCCTGTTCGGGTTCGGGCACCGGGTCCACCCCGGCTAACAGTTCGCGTTCGAGCCGCAGGTCGCCGGCGCCGACGTGGACGCTACCGACGTAGTTGAGCAGCAGCTGGGGTTCGGGGTAGTCACGCAATCGGATGTCGGGCCGAAGGTACCGCAGCAGGCCGTGATCGCCTGGGCGGCCGGGTATTCGGGCCAGGTCGGTGGGGCCGTCGGAGTGGATGCGCAGCGGGTAGATGGCGCTGAGCAGCCCGACCGTGTCGCTGGTATCGGCGGTCTCGCAGATGTCTCCAATGTCAATGTCCGCGCGGCCGTGCGTCTCCAGCGCGAGTAACGGTGCCGGTGTGTCCTGGCCGCGTCGCCGTCGCCACGCGGTCACCGTCCGCGCGGCCGCCGTGATCAGCAGTTCGCCCATGGGACGCGGCTTTGCAAGCAGCCGGGCGGTCAGGTCGGTCCCGCAGGCGGAAATGGTGATCGCGAGATCACCGACCCGGTCGGTCTCGCCCCGCAGCCTCCGGGCGCCCAGGGGCGGATCGGCGCCCCGAAGTTCCGTGGCCCAGAAGTGCGCGGTGTCCAGGGCCCGGGCCCGTTCGGCCAGCAGGCGCGACCATTCCCGGTAGGTGGTGTGCTCCCGCGCCGGCGTGGGTGCGCGTCCCGCGGCCAGCGCGTGCAGGCCGGCATCGAGTTCTCCCAGCACGATGCGCCAGGAGGCGGGGTCCATCGCCAGCACGTGCGCCGTCAGCACGAGCACACCGGGTGCGCCCGGCTCATGCAGCCACACCGCAGACAACAGTCGACCGGCCTGCGGGTCGAGGCCTTCCGTCGCGCCGAGGGTGTGCTTCGCGACAGCGTCGACCAGGTCACCGCTGACCCGCGCCTCGCTGAGGATGTCCGCTTTCGGTTGTGCCACAAGCGTCATCGCGTCGCGGTCCAGCAAGCATCGCAAGATCTCGTGTCCGTCGACGACGGCACCCAGCAGCGCCTCCAGACCTTCGCGGGTGATCGTGTTGGGCAGCCGGATGACTTCGGTCTGGGCGAGCCGCCGCGGTTGGCCGTACTCGTACAGCCAATGGACGTTGGGCAACACCGGGATTGGCTCGCCGCCGTCATCGGCGGGTGGGTGCTGTGGGGCGTCGGAGTCTATCGCCGCGGCGAGTTCGCGGATGGTCTCGCGCTCCACCATCAGCCTGGCGCGCAGCGCGATGCCACGACGGCGGGCGGCGTGCACGACCGACAGCGCCACGATGCTGTCCAGGCCCAGGTGCAGAAAGCCGGCCGTGACGTCGACGTCGTCCGTTCCCAGTACGTCGGTGAACGCCCCGGCCAGCGCCGTCTCGGTCGGGGTCTCGGGCGGGGTCGCCGGGCCGTCGGCGATTGGGATTTCTGTGACTGCCGCCAAAGCTTCCTCGTCGATCTTGCCGTGCGCGGTCAGCGGAAGTTGCTCGAGGACGACGATGTGATGTGGAACGAGGTAGCGCGGCAGCCGATCGATCAGCATCGTTCGCAGTTCGCAGGCGGTCGGCGGGTTCGCCCCGCCCGCGACATACGCCGCGAGCCGGGGGCCAGTGGCATGGCGGCGAGTCGTCACGTGGGCGCCGCGCACCCCGTCGTGGCTGTTGAGCACCGCCGCGATCTCGCCCGGCTCGACGCGGAAACCGCGGATCTTCAACTGGTCGTCACTGCGCCCGAGGAACTCGAGGCTGCCGTCGGGCATGCGGCGCACCACATCTCCGGTGCGGTACATTCGTCGGCCGCCGGCGTTGGGGTCGGCGACGAACCGTGCGGCCGTCTCCCCCGCGCGTCCGAGGTAGCCGCGGGTCAGCTGATCGCCCGCCAGGTACAACTCGCCGGCGACGCCGTCGGGCACCGGCCGGAGCCAGGAGTCCATGACATAGGCGCGGGTGGTCCGGGTCGGACGCCCAATGGTCGGTCGTGCATGATCGTCGATGGCGGCGACGACGGCCTCGACCGTAGTCTCGGTGGGCCCGTAGCAGTTGAAGGCCGTCATGGCCGTTCGGGCGCAGTCCTTCTGGATCGCTTGCCACGCGGCGCTGCCCAGGGCCTCGCCGCCGAGCGCGAGCACTGCCAGGGGCACGCGGCGCAGCAGTCCCGCGTTGTGCAGCTGGCCGAACATCGACGGTGTGGTGTCGATCATGTCCAGCCCGAACCGGTCGATCACGTCGACGAGCGCCTCGGGGTCACGCTGGCGGTCGTCGTCGACGATGTGCAGCATGTGGCCGTCGAGCAGCGCCGCCAGCGGCTGCCACGCCGCGTCGAACGTGAAAGACCAGGCATGCGCGACGCGCAGCGGTCGCCCGAGTCGGGCGGCGGCCGGCCGAAGGACGCGGTCGATATGGTCGTCGGCGTAGGCCGAAAGCGCCCGGTGGGTGCCGATTACGCCCTTCGGGGCGCCGGTGGTGCCCGAGGTGAAGACCGCGTAGGCCGCATGCTCCGGCGGTACCTTGGCCGCCCGATATGCGGCGGGCTCCGTGACCGCAGACGTAAACAGTTCGTCGCCGACGATGATCGGGGCCGAGGTCTGGCGCAGGATTTCGGCGACGCGCTCGTCCGGCATCGCCGGGTCCAGTGGCACGATCATGCCGCCGACCTTGAGGATTGCCAGCATCGCGGCCACGTAGCCCGGGCCCCGGGAGAGCATGATCGCCACGGGCGTCTCGGTGACCACGCCCGCGGAGCTGAGGGCGGCGGCCAGCCGGTCGGCGAGCGCGTCGAGTTCGCGGTACGTCAGCTGACCGTCGGCCCAGCTGAGCGCGACCGAATCGGGTTGCGCCGCGGCGATGTCGGTGAACCGGGTGTGCACCGGCGCGCTCGCGTGCGGCGGGCCGGGGGCGGTCGCGTCGCGCTCTCCGCCCAGCAGGATGTCGACCTCACGCAGTGGCCGGTCCCACTTGTCCGCCAACCGCTGCGACACCGCGAGCAACCGGCGGCCGACGTCCACGGGTGCCAGTGCGCCCAGCGCACCGTCGAGCGACTCCACCGAGACGGTGAGCTCCCCCGTGCTCAGGTGCGCGGCGATGGTGATTGGGAAATGCGACGCGCTTTCGAGCGCCACCGGGCGGAAGGTCGCGCCGTTTGCGACGAATTCGGTGGCTCCCACTACCCCGCCGGGCGGGAAGTTCTCGTATACCAGCAGGGTGTCGAACATCTCGCCGACGCCGGCGATCGACCGCAATTCGGCGTGACCCAGATGGCCGTTGTCCCGCAATACGGAGAATTCACGTTGCAGGGCAAGGCATTGCGACCCGACGGATTCGCGAGGGTCTAGCCGTACTCGCAGCGGGACGGTGTTGATGAACAGGCCGACCATGGTCTCGACTCCCGACAGTTCGCCGGGCCTGCCGGACACCGTCACGCCGAAGGTCACGTCGCTGCGGTCGGTAAAAGCCGAAAGTGTGACTGCCCAGGCGATTTGGACCACCGTGTTGAGCGTGACCCCGCGGGCGCGGGCGGCCTCTGCCAGCGCGGTGGTGGCGTCGCGGTCGAGGTGCAGCGCGGCGCGACCCGGGATGCCCGCGCGTGGCGGGGTGGCGGTCAGCGCCGGCGACAACAGGGTCGGGCCGTCGAGGCCCTTCAGGTGCTCGGCCCATAATGCCCGGCTGGCGGTCCGGTCGCGGGCGGCCACCCAGCCGATGTAGTCGCGATACGGTCGCGGCGGTGGCGGCAGGGCGGCGGTGTCTCCGACGGCCCGGTACAGGGCGAGCAGTTCGGAGACGAACAGCGGCAGCGACCACCCGTCGATGAGGATGTGGTGGGCGACCACCGCGAGACGCCAGTGTTGGGCCGGCAGTTCGACGAGCAGGAACCGGACCAGCGGGCCCTGGCCCAGGTCGAAACGGCGTCGGCGCTCTTCGTCCTCAAGCTCCTCAACGTCATCGGGTGAGGCGCGCACACACCGCCACGGCAATTCGACGCTGCTCGGGATCACCTGCACGGGCCGGCTCAGACTGCCGTGGACGAAGCTGGCCCGCAGGTTCGGGTGCCGGGTCAGCATCGTCGCGGCGCACTCGCGCAGCAGGGCCACGTCGAGCGGGCCGACCACGTCGGCGGCCATGGTGATGACGTACGGGTCGGCGTCGTCGCAGTTCGCATCAGTGAGGGCCGCCATCGAGAACAGTCCCTGCTGCAGGGGGCTCAGCGCCATCACGTCGTCGATGGTTGGCCGTCGGTCGGCGCGGGTCACGGCTGATGACCCCACGACGACGTCAGGGCCGCCAGTTCGTCGGCAGCAAGCCCCGAGGTGCTCATCGGCGCGTAATGCTTGTCTGTGGGCACGGTTTCGGCCTCAGATTCGGCGTCGAGCGCGGACGCGAGTTCATGCAGCACGGGATGTTCGAAAATCATCCGCGGGGTCAGCGGCAATCCGGCGTCGCGCGCCCGGGCGGCTACCCGTACCGCGAGAATGCTGTCCCCACCGAGGCTGAAGAATTCGCCGCGGCGACCGACCTCCCCGGTGTCGAGCACGTCGACGAGGATGGCTGCCAGCGCGCGCTCGGTGGCGGTTCGGGCCGGTTCGGCCGAACCGGCGACCGGCGTTGCGTGCGCCTGCGCGGGTGGCGCCGGTAATTCGGTGTCGACCAACAGTTCCAATTGCCCGTCGTCGGTCCACACGCCGCGCTCGCCGTTGCGGTAGAGCCGCGAACCCGGTTGTGCGGCAAACGGATCGGCGACGAAGCGGGTGGCGGTCAACGACGGCCGCGGCAGCCGGGCGCGGACGGCCGGGGCGCCGCCGAAGTAGACGTCGCCCACCACCCCGACGGGGACGGGGTTCAGCGAAGCGTCCAGTAGGTATACCCGCGCCGCACCGTCGCCCGACAGGTCCAGAATGCGTTGCCTCTCCTGCTCGCCGGCGATGTCGACCTCGGTCAGGCGTTGATCGGGACGGTTCGCGAACGCCTCAATGACACGGATCAGCCACTCCGCGAACCGTTGCGCGGTGCTTCGCCGATAGAGTTCGGGGCGGTAGATGACGTGACCGCGGTAGCCGCCATCGGAGGCGTAGAAGTTGACCGACATGTCGGCGTGCGCGACGTCGAATGTCGGCTCCAGCGCGCTGAACGTGGTGTCGCCATCGATGACGCGGTCTTGCGGCAAGCGGTCTCGAACGTGCACCACCACGTCGAACAGCGGATTGCGCGACAGCGACCGCGCGGGTTTCACCGCGTCCACCACCTGGTCGAACGGCAGATCCTGCTGGGCGTAGGCCGCCAGCGCCATCTCCCTGGTCCGTCGCAGCACCTCACGCAGCGTCGGATTTCCGCGCAAGTCGTTGCGCAGCACCAGGATGTTGATGAAAAACCCGATCAGCCGGTCCAGGTCGGATTCACCGCGACCGGCCACCGGGGTGCCGATGGGGATGTCCGGGCCGCCGCCGGCCTTGTGGAGCGTCACCGCGACGGCGGCCTGTAAGAGCATGAACTCGGTGATGCCGAGATCGCGGCTCAGTGCGGTGAGCTTCTCGCGGGTCGCCGACCCGAACCCGAACTCGACGGCCTCGCCGGCACCGCCGAGCGACTTAGGGCGCGGGAAGTCCGGACGCAGGCCGCCTTCGCCTGCCAAGCCGTCGAGTTGGCTTCTCCAATAGTCGCGTTGCGGACCGGCAATGCCCGCGCCGTCGTCCAGCAGGGCCGCCTGCCATGCGGCGTAATCCGCGTACTGCACCGGCAGCGGTTCCCAAGGGGGCGCTTGCCCGGCGCTGCGGGCCCGGTAGGCGGTCAGCAAATCGGTGAAGACCACGCCGGCGGACCAATGGTCGCCGGCGACGTGGTGCACCACCATCGACAACACGGTCTGCTCCGGGATGCTCAGCACCGCCGCCCGGATCGGCCAGTCGGCCTCGAGATCGAAGACGCAGCGTCGCTCGTCGTCCAGTCGGGCGTGCAGCCAGTCTTCGCCGGGCCCGTCGGCACGGCGCACCGGGACCTCGGCGGGCGGGTGGATGATCTGGCATGGCACCCCGTCGATTTCGCGGTAGGTGGTGCGCAGGATCTCGTGCCGCGCCACGACGTCGGTGATGGCCGCCCCGAGTGCATCGGTGTCGCAGGGGCCGCGCAGGGCCGCGGCGAACGGAATGTTGTTGACGCTGTTGGGTCCATCGAAACGATAGGTGAACCAGCTGCGCAGCTGCGAGGCCGACAGGCGCGCCGGCCCGTCGCGCTCTACCCGCACCAAACGCGGCCGCGCCGATGCGGGATCCGGCGTGTCTATGGCGGCCAGGTGTCCGGCGATCCGCGCCACGGTGGCCAGGTCGAAGACCTCCCGCACCCCGATGTCGACCCCGAAGGCCTTGCGCACCGCCGCAACGAACTTCGTCGCAAGTAACGAATGGCCGCCGAGATCGAAGAACGAGTCGTCGGCGCCAACCTCGTCGCGCCCGAGCAGTTCGGCGAACAGTTCGGCAATGCGCCGCTCGGTGGCCGTGTCCGGTTCGCGGAACGCGGCGCCGGAGCCGACCTCGGGATCCGGCAGCGCCGCTCGGTCGATCTTGCCGTGCGCGGTGATCGGAATCTCGTCGAGCACGACGTACGCCGCGGGCACCATGTACTCGGGCAGCGCTGCCGCCACCCGGGCCCGGATGCGGTCGAGGTCGACCTCAGAAACATCAGCGACGTCAGCGGGTCCGCCGTCGCCCACTGCGGGTGTCACGTAACCGACCAGGCTTTTGCCCAGCCGTGGCAGGTCGCTGACCACCACAACGGCCTGTCCGACCGTGGGGTCGACGGAGATGGCTGCGGCGACATCGCCCAGTTCGATTCGGAAGCCACGGATTTTGACCTGCTCGTCGGCGCGACCCACGAACTCGACATCGCCGTCCGTGTTGCGCCGCGCAAGATCCCCCGTTCGGTACATCCGGGCGCCGGGATGGAACGGGTCGGCGACAAATCGCTCGGCGGTCAGTCCGGCACGGTGGTGGTATCCGTGCGCCAGATGCGTTCCGCCGAGGTAGATCTCGCCGATCACGCCCACCGGTACGGGTCGCAGCGAGTCGTCGAGCAGGTACATCGTGGTATTGATCTTGGGCCGGCCGATGGGGACGATGCGGGTGCCCTGGGGGGCGTCGACCTTGTAGCGGCTTGCGTTGATCACGGTTTCGGTCGGACCGTAGAAGTTGTGCAGCAGCGCGTCGAAGGTGGCGCGGAACTTGTCGGCCACCTCGCCGGGCAGCGGCTCGCCGCCGATGGGCACCCGCTGCAACGTCCGCCACTGGTTCACGCCCGGCAGCGAGAGGAACAGGCCGAGTAGCGACGGCACGAAATGCATTGCCGTGATTCCCTCGTCGCGCAGCAGGGCGGTGAGGTAACCGATGTCGTTGAGCCCCCCGGGGCGGGGGATGACCATCCTGGCGCCGCAGGCCAGCGTGCCGAAGATCTCGGCGATCGACACGTCGAAGCTTGGCGAAGCGACCTGGAGCAGTCGGTCGTTGTCGTCGACACCGTACTCACCCTTGAACCAGACGAAGTACTCCGCGACGGGGCGGTGCGGCACCGCGACGCCCTTGGGCAGTCCGGTGGTCCCCGACGTGTAAATCAGGTACGCGGTGTTGTCCGGCCGAAGCGGCCGGACCCGGTCAGCATCCCTAAGGTTGTCGGCGCGGTATGCGGCAAGCTCACCCACCGGCTCGCGTAACACCAGCTTCGGCGCGCAGTCGTCGAGGATGAACTCCAGCCGGTCTTGTGGGTAGGTGGGGTCCACGGGCACATACACCGCGCCGGACTTGGCGATCCCGAGTGCGGTGACGACCAGATCCGGCGACTTGTCGAGCAGCGCGGCCACGCGGTCCTCGCTGCCTATCCCCTGCTCGACGAGCCAATGCGCCATGCGGTTTGCCGCTTCGTTGATGTCGCGGTACGTGAACCGGCGGCCCTCATAGACGACGGCGATCGCGTCGGGGGTCCGGGCGGCCTGCTGGGACACCAGGTCTGCGAGAGTGCTGGGGGCGGTGTCGAACGTCTCGCCGCGCGAGACCTCACGCAGCCACTCGGCGTCGGCGCCGTCCATCAGCGCCAGATCGGCCAGCGGCCGGTCCGGTCGGGCGAGGGCGTCGTCGAGCAGGACCGCGAAGTGGTCCAGCATCTGGCGCACCAGGGCCGGTTCAAGGACGTCCAGCAGGTGTTCGGCCTCGATTAAGGCGCCGGCGCTGTCGAATTCGACCATGAAACCCAGCGGCAACTGGGTGAGGTTGCTGCGCAGGTCGTAGGGCTCGCACGTCACGCCTGGCGGGCGGAATCCGCCGGCGTCGGGCTCGCGGAAGCCGAAGCTGACCCGGGTCATCCGTTCGGCGCCGTGTCGGCGGTCCGGGTTCAATTCGCGCACCGCGCGGTCCAGCCCCACCCGTTGGTGTGCGAATGCCCCGGTGGCGATGTCGCGCGTCGAGGCGAGCATCTCGCGGAAGCTCATCCCCGGCCGGGGTCGCAGCCGTAGCGCCACCGTGTTGCCGAAATATCCGATGGTGTCGTCGGTTCCGGCACCCCGATTGAGCACCGGTGCGGCCACCAGAAAGTCGTCGCTGCGGGTGTACCGATGCACCAGGACGCCGAAAGCGGCCAGCAGCACCATGTATGGGGTGCACCCGGTGTCGCGCGCCACCGCCGTCACCCGTTGGACAGTGCAGCCGCCCAGCCGCAGCGCGCTGCGGCCGGCGCGCCAGTTGGTCGGCAAGCTCGTCCCGGCGGGGCCGGGAAGCTCCAGCGGCTCCGGCGGGTCGGCCATGAGGGCCCGCCAGTAGTCGAGGTCGGCCTCGGTGGTGTCCGGTCCGGTCGGGGCCGGCAAGTAGCGGTCCGGCCCCAGGTCGGCACCGGCGTACGCCTTGCCGAGATCGGCGAAGAACACCCGCCATGACCCGTCGTCCCAGGCGATGTGGTGGGCCACCAGCAGCAGCACGTGTTCTTCGTCGGACGTGCGGACGACGGTGATCCGCAACGGGGCGTCGGCGGAAAGGTCGAAGGGGGAAGAGAATTCGCGCTGAGCCAGCACTTCGAGGCGAAGCCGGCGCGCTTGTTCGGACAAGCCGGTCAGGTCGTGGGATGCCCATCCCGGGCGGAGATCGTCGTGCACCGTCGGCCGGGGGCCGCCGTCGTCGCCGGCGGCGTAGGTGGTGCGCAGTATCCGATGGCGGCGGCCGACGGCGTTGACGGCAGCGTGCAGTCGGGAGAGGTCGATTTTGCCGGCGATCCGATAGGAGACGCAGACGTTGAGCAGTGCGCCACTGGGGTCGGCCGTCTGCACGAACCACATCCGGGCCTGGCCGTCGGAGAGTTTCTCGTCATCGCCGGGGCCGCGGCGCTCGGTGTGGGAGGAGAGGCCGCGTTCGGCGAGCCTGCGACGCAGCAGTTCTCGTCGTGCAGCGTCGAGCCGGGCGCCGGTGTCGGTGATATCAGTCACGCGCGGTGTCCATTGTCAAATTCCACTCTCTGCGGCCACTTTCTGTGCTGCGTCCGGACGCTCGTCGGCGCCCTCGAGTTTTTCGACGAGTTCGGCGCCGGTGATGTCGCCCATCAGCGTCGCCAGGGACACCGTCCGCCCGAGCATCCGCTTGAGGCGTTTACGCAGGTCGAGCGCGAGCATCGAGTCGACACCCAGATCGAAGAGCGATGCGGTGAGATCGATCTGGCGGGCCTGCGCGACTCCGAGCACGGCAGCCAGTTGGCCGCGCACCGCATCGCCAATGGACGCCGCGGTGTCGGCGCGCTCGCGCGCGGCGGCAACGGACGGCCCGCCGGATCGCTCACTGTCCAGGAAGATCCGCAATCGGGCCGCGTCGGCCGTGAACACCAGCGGGTCGTCGCGCCACTCGCGCAGGCTCGCCTCGATCGCCTGTCGCGGCGCCATCGGGCGCAGCCCGGACCGTTCGATGTCGGTGATGTCGGCCGAATCCACGATGCTGCGGCCCGCTTCGGCATCGGTGGATCCCCGCCACAGACCCCATTTCACCGAAACGCAGTGCCTTCCCCCGGCGCGTAGCTGCGCGGCCATGACGTCGACAAGGCGGTTTGCCGCCGAATACACGGCGTGTCCCCGCCCGCCCCATGCTCCGGATACCGAGGAACACAACAGCATTCGGGCGTCGGCCCGGACCGGCCACAGCTCGGCCAGCTGAGCAAGTCCCGCGACCTTGGCGGCGAAGGTGCCGGCAATGGCGGCGGTCGTGAGCCCTGCGACGGCACCGAACGTAGCGGCGCCCGCGGCGTGCACGATAAGCGAGGCACCGCCGGCGCCGTGTTCCGCTGCGATAGCGGCCAGTTGGGCCCGGTCGGTGATGTCGCAGGGCGGTGAAGCGAACTCGGTGCCGTAGTCGGCCGCCAAGGTGGTCAGCACTCCGGGATTCGCCGGGCGGCGGCCCAGCAGCACGATCCGCCGCGCTTCATGCTCGGCGAGGTAGCGGGCGTAGTGCAGGCCGACGGCGCCGGAACCGCCGGTGATGACGACGTCGTCGAGCACCGCGGGATCGAACGGCCGTTGTGCAGCGGCCGACGCATCGCGGAATGTGCGCTCGAACAACGCGTACCCGCTCGCGGCGCTGCGCAGTGCGGCTTCCTTGCGACCGGACAGCAATGCTATCACGGCGGCGGAGCAGGCTGCCGCCGTCAATTCCCGCGACGGCAGGTCCACGTGGGTGAAAGTCACTTCTGGGTGGTCGAATCCGATGCTGCGGTGCATGGCGGCCAGCGCCGCGTGGGCGGCCGACGGCGGCGCGTCCCGATGACCTATGCGCTCGGCGCGCACGGTGACCAGACAGACCGTGTGGCATCGCGGTCCGAGCGTGTTCGCATAGTCGAGCAGACCGGCGCCGATCAGTCCGGCGAGGGCCTCGGCGGCCTTGACGGCGTCGGCGCCGTCGAGGGCGGGCGCGACCGCGACGACGATCTCGGCGTCCCGTTGTGCGCCGAGCGTGCCGGCGGGGTGGGATTCGATCGCTGCGCGCAGCGGTCCAGTCAGCGCCCCGTCGCCGCCGAGATCGATCAGCGCGAATTGCATGGGCGGCGTTCCTGTAACCGGTGCATACGGTGCCGCCTCCACCCAGTGCTCGACGGCCGTGGTTAGTCCCGGGCTCAGCGCGGGACTCACTGGCGCCAGCGGCTCGGGGTGCGCCCACATCGGGATCGCGCGCATCGGCGCATTCGGAAAGCCTTGCAAAGAAACGCCGCCAGTCTCGAGGTAATCCTCCCAGGCGTAGCCCGGGTCCGCTACCGCCGCGGTGGCGATGTTGGCCGACAGCGTCTCGATCACGGGCTCGTCGCGGCGAGCCGAGCCGACCAGAACCGGCGGGTCGGCCTCGAAAAACTCACCAATCGAGAACAACAGCGCGGGATGGGCCGACAGCTCGATGAACGACCCGGCGCCAAACCGGATCGCCGCCTCGAATGCGCGGTCCAGTCGTACGGTGTCGCGCAGGTTCGCATACCAGTAATCACCGAAGGGCGTGCCAGCCGCCACCACGTCGCCGGTGGTGCCGCCGATGAATTGCACCGGGGCGTCGGCGAACGCCGAGTCGGGCAGCCGAGCCCGCAGCTCATCGTGGACCTGTTCCAGCAAGCTGGTGTGTCCGGGGAAGCCCGCGGTGATCTCGCGGGCGAACCGACCGCGGGAACGAACCGCGTCGACGACGGCGAGCACCGCGTCGCGATCACCCGACACCGCGACGGTCGAGGCGGAGTAGACCACCGACAGCTCCACCCAGCCGTCGGCGGCCGCGATCAGCGCTTCGGCCTCCTCGGCGCCGACGCCCAGCGTCGCCATCGCGTAGCGACCCGGAAGCCGGTCCACCACACGGGCGCGGGCCGCGACCACGGTGACGGCGTCGGGCAAGGTGATGCTCCCGGCGATGAAAGCCGCGGCGACCTCACCGAGGCTCTGGCCGATGGTGAGATCGGGAAGCACACCGCACGCGCGCCACACCTCGGCCAGGGCGACGGCGTGGGCGAATTGCGCGCCCTGGACCTCGATCTCGGAGAAGCTGCGCGCATCGTCCGCGGCTGTTAAGCAGCCCAGCGGCGACTCGACGCCGGCGGACTCGAACGCCGCGGCGCACCCATCGGTCGCGGTCCGGTAGCCCGGGATCGCCCGGTAGGCAACGGCGCCCATCCCCGCCCAATGACGGCCCTGGCCGGGTACCACGAACGCCAGTCGGGGGGCGGTGGTCAGCGCCGACCTCGCGACCAGCGGATGCTCGCGACCGGCCGCCAGCGCACGCAACGCATCGGTGAGCTCCGTCCGGTCCGCGGCCCGGAGCACCGCGCGGTGCCTCCGGAGTCGCCGGGTGCTGCGCAGCCGCCGGGCCACCTGGGGCACGGTCGTTTCCGGGGACCGGTCGAGGTAGTCGGCGATCGCCCGGGCATCCACGGAGACCAGGTCGTCGGCGTGGGCGCTGAGCACGACCGGGATCCGGCCGTCGGGCAGTCGCGTGGGGGCCATCAGGCGGCCTCGCGCCCGGCGGGCATCGAGATGATGACATGGGCGTTGGTGCCGCTCATCCCGAACGCCGACACCGCCGCGGTGCGCCATCCATCGACGGCGGGCCACGGCGTCAGCTTGTCGGCCAACCGTAAACCTTGTATTTCCCAGTCTATTTCGCGGCTGGGCTCGTCGACGTGCAGGGTCGGGGGTATCGCCGCGTGCTCCCCGGCCAGGATGACCTTCGCGAGACCCAACGCGCCCGCCGCGGCCTGCGCATGCCCGACGTTGGACTTGACCGACCCCAGAAGCGGCCCGCGTCCGGCGGGTGCGGTGCCGTAACTGGCCGCCAACGAGACCAGTTCGGTCCGGTCGCCGAGCCGGGTACCGGTGCCGTGCCCTTCCACCATCCCGACGCCGTCGGGCTCCACCTCGGCCTGCGCGAGGGCGCGCCGGAACAGTCTCAGCTGCGCGTCACCGCTGGGGGCCGTCAGACCGTTGCTGCGCCCATCGGAGTTCAGGCAGCTGGCGCGCACCTCGGCGAGGATGCGACGCCCGTCGGCCTCCGCCCTGGACCGGCGCTGGAGCACGAACATCGCAGCACCCTCCGCCCAGACGGTTCCGCTGGCATGCGCGCTGTACGGTCTGCAGTGGCCATCGTCGGACAGCGCATGCTGTTTGGAGAACTCGACGAAATAGCCCGGGGTGCCCATCACGCACACACCGCCGGCGAGCGCGAGGTCGCAGTCGCCGGCCCTGATCGCCTGGACCGCGGTGTGAAAGGCCGTCAGCGCCGACGAGCAGGAGGTGTCCACGGTCAGTGCCGGCCCCGCCAGGTCCAGTGTGTAGGCAATGCGCCCCGAGATGACGCCCAGCGACGTTCCGCTGATCAGATGACCGCTGTGGTGGGAGAATTCGCAAAGGCCGGGACCGTATTCGAGCGCGGATGCCCCGACATAGCAGCCCACATTGTGGCCGGCCAGGTCGTCGGGGTTGATCCCGCTGTTCTCCACGCTGCGCCAGGCCAGCCGCAATGCGACTCGCTGCTGCGGGTCCATGGCCATCGCTTCGCGCGGCGAGATGCGAAAGAACTCCGGATCGAATGTCGTTGCGGTGGAGAGGAATCCGCCAAGATTCCCGATGGGCTTGAATCCGTCGCGTCGCGACCCCTCGAACAGCTCGCGAAGCGCCCAGCCTCGATCGGTGGGAAACGGGCCAAGTCCCTCCCGCTGTTCGGAGAGCAACGCCCAGAAGTCGTCGGCGGTCTCCACCCCGCCGGGCGCTTCGACCGCCAACCCGACGACGACGACCGGGTCGTTATCGGACATCGGCGCTCACCAACCGGGCCACGGCGTCGAGGTGATCGTTGAGGTAGAAGTGGCCGCCGTCGAAGCCCGACAGCGTGAATCGACCGCAGGTGTGAGCTTCCCAGGCGGCCAGCATGTCCCGGGTGATCCGGTGGTCGCGGCTGCCGCCGATCGCATGAATGTCGGCGCCGATGCGCACACCCGGCCGACAGGAATAGGCGTTCAGGGCGCGGTAGTCGGCCTGCACCGCCCGCACCAGGAGTTCGACGAACTCCTCGTCGTCCAACAGCGCCGCGTCGGTGCCCCCGAGATCGACCATGTCTGCCAGCACACCACCGGCGCTGGTCGGCAGCGGTCCGGACGCATTGACCGACGACGGCGCCTGCCCGGCAGAGGCCCACAGCAGCCGCACCGGCACTCCCCTGCTTTCGGCGACGCGGGCGAACTCGAAGGCCACCACCGCCCCCATGCAGTGGCCGAACAGGCTCAGGGGAGCCGCCGCAGCCCAGTCGCCGGCCTCGAACAACTCGAGCGCCAGCGCACCGATGCTTTCTGCCGCAGGGTCATTGCGACGGTCGGCCCGTTGCGGGTACTGCACGATGTAAGTGTCGAGATCGTTGGCCGACAGGATTTTAGCGAGCGACCGGTACGCCGCGGCGGCCCCGCCGGCATGGGGGAAGACGACCACCGAACCATGCGCAGCACTACCGGTGAACCGCTTCACCCAGGGCTTGAACTCCCGCCTGGCCGGTTCGGCTGTTGCCTTTTCGCCGCCGGTCGCTTCGAGCGCGGACATTACGTCAGCGCTCGACATGTCCGCGATGTCCAGATAGACGTCGGCCACCAGCTCGAGTCGGTCGCCATCGGTTTCCCGGCCCACGAGCAACCGGGCCAGCGTGGCGACGGTCCGGGCGGCGAAGACATCGGCGACCATCAGACTGGGCGAATCGAGCCACTGGCGGATACCCGCGACGGCGCGTGTGGCGAGGACGGAATCCCCACCGAGGGAGAAGAAGTCGTCGTGGACACCCACGGTGTCGACGTCGCGGTTGAGGAGGCGCGCAACGATGTGGCAGAGCGCCTTCTCCAGCCGCGTTCGCGGACCCGCGTGCTGCGCTGACATGCCGGACCGCTCGGCCACCGCTGCGGCCAGTTGAGCGGCGACGGCGCGCCGGTCGATCTTGCCGCCGTCGGTGAAGGGGATGCTCTCGACCACCGCCACCTGCCGGGGAATCATGTGCGCGGGAACGAGATCGGAAAGGTAATCACGAATCCGCTGGACGGTCACCACCGCGTCGTCGAGGCACACCGCGGCGGCCAGCACGTCGGAGTCCGGGAGTACGGCGGCCACGGCCGCGCGCACACCAGGCACCCGTCGCAGGGCGGCCTCGATCTCCCCGAGCTCGACCCGGTACCCGCTGACCTTGATGCGATGATCGGCGCGGCCGACGAATTCCAGATTGCCGTCCGCCCGGTAGCGGACCAGATCGCCGGTGCGGTACCAGGTGCGGCCGTCGTGCACGACGAACCGCTCCGCCGTCAACTCGGGGCGGCCGCGATAGCCGCGGGCGATGCCGCGCCCGGAGAACCACAATTCACCGGGCACCCAGTCGGGGCAGTCGGCGCCGGCGTCGTCGACGACCCGGCAGGCGATGTTGGGAAACGGCCGGCCGTAGGGCACGGCCGTCCAGTCGGCCGCGATCTCCGTATCCACCTCGAAAAGGGTTGCATGCACGGCCGTTTCGGTGGCCCCGCCCAGGCCGGCGAAGCGCACTCCGGGCGCCTGCTCGCGCAGCCGGCGGGCCAGGCCGGGGCGCACCCAGTCGCCGCCGGTAGGCACCACCCGCAGCGACGACAGCCTGCCCTGCCCGACCCCGACCAGCATCTCCAGCCAACCGGGCAGGAAGTTCAGCACGGTGACCCGGTGGGTGTCGATCAGCCGGGCCCACGCGTCGGGGTCGCGGCGCTGCGTTTCGTCGACCATCACGATCGCCCCGCCGGCCCGCAACGTGGCGAAGATGTCCAGCACCGACATGTCGCACTCCAGCGTCGACAGGGCCAGGCAGCGATCCGCGGCGCCGACGTCGAAGTGGCGGGTGAGGAACTCGACGGTGTTCATCGCGCCGTCGTGCGTCATCTCCACGCCCTTGGGCTCCCCGGTGGAGCCGGAGGTGAACAACACGTAGGCCAGCGCGGCGGGATCCACGAGATCCATTGCCGCGGGACGGATGTCGGCCGCAATCGACGCAGGGGGCGCGGCGCGAAGCACGTCGGCGATGGTCACCTCCCGGACCGGCAGCGACAGTTGCCGCCCGCCGCAGACCAGGGCCAGGGTCACACCGCCGGTCTTCAGGATGCGTTCCGCACGGTCGCGGGGCTGGTCGGCACCGATCGGCAGGTAGACCGCACCGGCGGCCAGGATCCCCAGCAGGGCGGGCAGCTGCTCTGCGGTCTTCGGACCCATCACGGCGACGGTGTCGCCGGCACCGATCCCAGCGGCAGTCAGCGCCGCGGTTACCGCCAGGGCCTGATCGCGCAGCTGCGCGTAGCTGAGGTCGCCGGAGTCGGCGAACACCGCGGGCGCATCGGGCCGGTGTGCGGCCTGGCGAAAGAACCCGTCGTGCAGGGCCTCTCCGCTGGGCGGGGCGGTGCGGCCGTTGCCGGCGTCACGCACGGAGCGCTGCGCGGCCGGCAGCGGCGACGGGTCCGACGCATCCCAGGCGTCGTCGGCGACGGCCAGGCGGCGCAGTTCGTCGATCTGGTGGGCGAACATGGCGTCGATGACGCCCGGCGCGAAGACGCCGTCGCGCACGTCCCAATTCACCAGCACCCCGCCGTCGAATTCGGTGACCTGCGCGTCCAGCAGCACCTGGGGACCCTGCGAAATGATCCACGCGGGTGCGCCGAATTGGCCGGTGACATCGGCGCCGAACAGTTCGCCGAGGCCCAGCGCGCTGGTGAAGACGACCGGCGCCAGCACCTGGGTGCCGCGATGGCGGCTGAGATCGCGCAGGATCGACAGGCCGGGGTGGGCGGAGTGGGCGGCGGCCGTGCGCATGGCGTCCTGCACGGCGTGGGCCCGCGCCGCCGCGGTGGGTGCGTCGGTCAGGTCGATGTCGAGCAGCAGCGAGGAGGTGAAGTCGCCGACCAGCGAGTCGACGTCGGGGTGCAGGGCCTGGCGCCCGAACAGCGGAACGTTGAGCAGGAATCGGGGCGCGGTCGACCAGTGCGCCAGGGCGTTGGCGTACACCGCGGCGAGCGTCATCGCCGGGGTGACGCCGCGCGCCCGGGCGCGGGCGAACAGGCCGTCGCGGGTTGCCGGGTCCAGCCAGTGCCACCGCCGGGTGCTCCGGTGCGAGTTCCTGCCACCGACCGCGGGCAACGCGGGCGGGTCCGGCAGCTGAGGGATGCGGCGCGCCCACCAGTCGCGGTCGGCGTCGCGGGCCGGCTGCGGCTGTGCCTCCTGCGCCTCGACGGCCCCGCGGTACTCCCGGTAGGTGTAGCCCAATTCGCGCAGCTCGCAGCCGCGGTACAGCGCCGCCAGGTCGGCCATCAGCGTGCGGTAGCTCATCGCGTCGGCGGCCTGCATGTCCAGATCGACGTGCAGCCGCGAACGCTCGCCGGGCAGGAGCGTCACCGCGAGCTCGAACACCGCGCCGTCGAGCTGCTGGTGCGATTTGGCGTCGCGGAGGGCAGCGAGCCGCCCGGCGAAGTCACGGTCGTCGCGCAGGTCCACCAGGCTCACCGGGAACTCGCCGCATTCGTCCGGCCCGGCGATCCGCTGGGTGCCGTCGGGCAGAAACCGCACTCGCAGCATGGGGTGACGAAGCGCCAGCGCCGTGGCCGCCGCCCGCAGCCGGTCGGGATCGAGTGGGCCGCCGTCGAACTCGACGTAGAGGTGCCCGGCCACGCCGCCGTACTGCTGGTTGTCCTGGCGGCCGACCCACATCGCGTGCTGCATGGGGGCGAGCGGGAAGGGCTCGCCCTCTTCGGGGGCTTTGCCCGCCGGGTCGGCGCGCAGGGCTTCCCGGCCGGCCCCGTTTTCCGCAGCCGGGCCGGTGGTCACCAACTGCGCCCAGGCGTCGACCGTCGGCGCGGCGGCCAGCGTCGCGAAATCGATGGCGGCGCCCCGGCGCCGCCAGCGCCCGGCCAGCGTCATCATCCGGATCGAGTCCATCCCCTGGCCGATGAGGCTGTCAGCTGGGTGAACGGCGCCGACCTCGACGCCCAACAGCTCGGCCACCTCCGCGCGGATGTCCTCCGCGCACGCCGGGCCATGCATGACGAGCCCTCCCTGGATTAGCACAGGCTTCCCTAATTTTGGTTACCCTATCCTTGACCCCCGCGTCCCCGCTACTACGCCCCCGTAAAGGAGCCCGATGGCCCCGAACGCGTCGCCGCCGCGAGCGGAAGGCTTGCCGGGCTTCGTGCCGTTCCCCGCCGACCGGGCCGCCTCCTATCGGGCGGCCGGCTACTGGCCCGGACGACCCCTGGACTCGATCCTGAGCGACGCCGCGAAGAAGTGGCCCGACCGCGTCGCCGTCATCGATGCGCCGGCGGATCGCGGACTGAGCTACGCCGAACTCGACGCGCGGGCCGGCCGGGCCGGCTCCGGGCTGTGCGCTCTCGGCATCGCGCCGGGCGACCGCGTCCTGCTGCAGCTGCCGAACGGCTGCCAGTTCGCGGTGGCGCTGTTCGGGCTGTTGCGGGCGGGGGCCATCCCGGTGCTGTGCCTCCCTGGCCACCGGGCAGCCGAGCTGGGGCACTTCGCCGCGGTCAGCCAGGCCGTGGCGCTGGTGATTTGCGATGCGGCAGGCGGTTTCGACTACCCGGCGATGGCGCGCGACCTTGTCGCGGACCACCCGACCCTGCGGCACGTCATCGTCGACGGCGACCCGGGGCCGCTCATCTCGTGGGCGCACCTGCGCGACCGGGACCCGGCCCGACCGCCGGCGCCCCCGGCCGATCCGGGATCGCCTGCCGTGCTGCTGGTCTCCGGCGGCACCACCGGCACCCCGAAACTCATCCCCCGCACCCACGACGACTACGTGTTCAACGCGACCGCGAGCGCCGAGGTGTGCCGGCTCACCGCCGACGACGTCTACCTCGCGGTGCTGCCGGCCGGCCATAACTTTCCGCTCGCCTGTCCGGGCCTGCTGGGGGCGATGACGGCGGGCGCCACCACCGTCTTCGGCGCCGACCCCAGCCCCGAGGCCGCCTTCGCCGCCATCGCGCGACATGGCGTCACGGTCACCGCCCTGGTGCCCGCGCTGGCCAAGCTCTGGGCGCACGCCTGCGACTGGGAGCCGGTGACACCGAAGTCGTTGCGGCTCTTGCAAGTCGGCGGAGCACGGCTGGAGCCCGACGACGCTCGGCTGCTGCGTGCCACATTGACCCCCGGCGTGCAGCAGGTGTTCGGGATGGCCGAGGGTCTGCTGAGTTTCACCCGCCTTGACGATCCGCCGGAACTCGTCGACCACACGCAAGGGCGGCCCTTGTGCGCGGCCGATGAATTGCGCATCGTCGACGGAGCCGGACGTCCGGTCCCGGGCGAGGAGGGAGAACTACTGGTGCGCGGGCCGTACACGCTCAATGGCTATTTCGGCGCCGAGCTTGACAACGAGCGCTGCTTCGATTCCGACGGCTTCTACCGCACCGGTGACCTGGTCCGCCGCCGCGACGACGGCTACCTGGTGGTCACCGCCCGGGTCAAAGACGTGATCTGCCGCGGCGGTGAAACCATCTCCGCAGCGGACCTCGAGGAGCAGATGGTGAGCCACCCGGCGATCTCTTCAGCCGCCGCCGTCCCGGTGCCGGACCCCTATCTCGGTGAAAAAATCTGCGCGGCAGTTGTTTTCCGTGGTCCGCCCGTCAGCCTCGGTGAACTGAACACCTACCTCGACGAGCGCGGCGTGGCCGCGCACTCCCGGCCCGAAATGCTGGTCACCATGGCCGCGCTGCCCATCACCCCGATCGGCAAGATCGACAAAAAGGCTATCGTCGGGGAAGTTTCGGCGCGACAAGCAGCACGGCGGCCGGGCTGAACCGAGGGCTGTTTTCAAGCGCGACCAACTCGGCGGTTAGTAACCCATCCCGGAGAACATGACCCGGCCGGGGTCATACTTCTGCCCAACGGCGCTCAGCCGGGAAAGATTGGGGCCGAAGTACCGCGACGGCGGCTGGTTGGCCTCCAGGTAGTTCACATATCCGCCGACCGAATAGGGTTGCACCGCTTGGTGTGCCGTGCTGAGCCAGCTGGTCGCCGCCGACGGGGGGCCGGATGGTTCGATGTACCACTGCACCAGGGCGGCGTTCCGCCGCCACGGAAAGGCGGTGGCCCCCGGCGGCACACTCGCGAGCGCGCCGTCGAGCGCATGCATGATCGCCAGCATGCGGCCCGCGCCGCGAGGAAAAGCGTCGACCGCGGAGGCGATCCCCTGGGCGGCGGCCGGGGTGATCGTCGAGAAAACGTCGGATCCGCCGACATAACCGAGCGGCGACGGGTTGAGATTGCCGGCCAGATACCGCACCAGGTCCAGGTAGTTGAACGTGTGGTTCTCGGTCCCGGTCGGTTGCATTCCAACGGCTGAAATGATGGCGGCCGCCGCTTTGCCACCCGACCCGGCCGGGCAGGTCGCCAGGATGCGGCAGTGCGTGCCCATAGGGTCGACGGTGGCGTCGGCCAGCGCCCAGCTGTTGCGGTCGGCGGTGCGCAGCCAGTTCTGCCAACCGACGAGCACCTGCGCGAACGACTGCGGCGGGAAATTGAGGTTCACCGCGTCGACGTCCGCGGTTGGGAACGTGGCGAAGGTCAGCGAGGTGGTCACGCCGAAGTTGCCGCCCCCACCGCCGCGCAACGCCCAGAACAGGTCGGGGTTGTTGGCGGCTGACGCGGTGACCGTCTGGCCTCCGGGCACCACGACCGACGCGGAGGTCAACTGGTCGCACATCAGGCCGACCTGCCGGGAATGCGCGCCCAGCCCGCCGCCCAGGGCATGCCCGGCGGCACCGACCGTCGGGCAGATACCCGTCGGGATCCCCCGGCCGGCCGCGGCCAGCGCCTGGTGCAACGCGTACAGACCGGTCGCGGGCGTCACCGTGACCTGCCCGGTGGCGGCGTCGTACTTGATGTCCCCGGGCAGCTGCCGCAGGTCGAGCACCATGGTGCCGTTTGCGGTGGACGCCCCCACATAGGAGTGCCCGCCGCTGCGCGGTGCGACCTTGAGGTTGTTGGCCGCGGCGAATGCCATCGCCTTTTGCACGTCCGCCGCCGATGTCGGGATGACGACCGCCGCCGGCGTCGAGTCGTTGTAGATGGTGTTGAACACCTGTTTGGCCGCAGCGAATTGCGCGCCGTTGTCCGGGAGTATCACGTGCCCGCCGATAGCGGTGGACAGGCCGCCCCAGCCGGAGGCATTCGGAACGGCAGTAGCCCGGACAGGGCCGAATACCGCGCCGGCGGCTAGCGCTCCGGCGGCACCCCGCAGAAACGCCTGCCGTGAGATCTCACGCGCCAACGTCGGGCTTCCGCGAATGGGCCATGTCCCGCATTGTCGACCACGAGAATCGCGGTGCCGCACGACGTGTCGCGTGATAACTGAAACGTGCCCGAACCGTTACAAGCCCCGCTGAACGTGCTGCGGGAAATTCTGTCTTCGCGACGTCGCCGCGTTGGGGGCCGAACCGGTGATCCCGGTGGGCGGAATAGGCGCGAAGACCGCCTCGTTAGAGCACTTCGTGGCAATCGATGACCTATTCCAACCGATGACCGTCCGCTCACTGACCGTACCGAACAGGTTCGCGATGGCGCCAATGACCCGACAGGCATCACCCGACGGAATCCCGGGCGCCGACGTCGCCGAGTACTACCGGCGCCGCGCCGCGGGTGGTGTCGGACTGATCATTACCGAAGGGATCCGCCTGCCCGACCCGGCGGCGGGCTATCCCTTCGCCATCCCCACGCTCGAGGGCGAGGACGTGCTCGCGGGGTGGATACGCGTCGTCGATGCCGTCCACGGGGAGGGCGCAACGATCGCCGCACAGCTGTGGCACCAAGGCGCCCAGCGCGACGACGCCGACGGCGTGGCGCCGGTCAGCCCGTCGGGCATCGACGGGCTCGGCAAGCCGAAGGGCCGGGCGCTGGGTCCTGAAGAACTCCAACGGATCGCCGAGCTGTATGCGCGAAGCGCCGCCACCGCGCGAGACATCGGCTTCGACGCCCTCGAATTGCACGGTGCCCACGGTTACCTGCTGGACCAATTCTTCTGGGAACGAACGAATCTGCGCACTGACGGCTACGGCGGATCGCTGACCGCACGAACTCGCTTGCCTGCCGAGGTGATCGCTGCGGTGCGCACCGCAGTCGGTCCAAACTATCCGATCATCTTCCGCTTCTCGCAGTGGAAGGGCACCGACTACGCGGCGTCGATCGCCGACGACCCGACGCAGCTGCAGGAATTACTCACTCCCTTGGCCGAGGCCGGCGTCGACATGCTCCACCCGTCAACGCGCAGGCACTACGTGCCCGCCTTCCCCGACTACGATCGCGAGTTGAGCCTCGCCGGGTGGACCAAGAAGGTCACCGGGCTATCGGTGATCACGGTTGGCTCCGTCGGGCTGGAAACGCAGTTCCGCAGCGAGAAGCGGGGCCAGCTGATTCTGCCCGCACCCGTCGACCGCCTGGTCGAGCAGTTCCAAGCCGGTGAGTTCGACCTTGTGGCGATCGGACGCGCGCTGCTCGCCGACCCGGCCTGGGTGAATCGACTGCGCGCCGGCGAGCTGGACGGGTTCAGCGGTTACGACCCGGAGACTGCGCTCTCCGGGCTCAACTGACGACGACCAGCACCACTGCTGCGCCCGTAGCAACTGACGCGCTCTGCCCGTTACCCCCAATACTGCCATTGACTAATGTCACCATTTGCGATTGACCGCGTTGCATGACGACGGGGACCCCAAGCTGAACGTGATCGGCCCGCTGGGCAAGCTGCTGAACAAGTCGAAGACCAGTCATGGCGCCTCGGCGGTGGTCACGGGCGCCGGCAGCGGCATCGGCGCGGCGTTCGCCATCGAACTCGCCCGCCGCGGCGGCGCGGTGGTCTGCAGTGACATCGACGAGGCCGCCGCCCAGCGGACCGTCGACGCGATCACCGAAAAGGACGGAAATGCCACCGCTTTCCGTTGCGACGTCTCTCAGGTCGACGACGTCTTCGCTCTGGCCGAGCGCTCGCAAGCCTGGCTCGAAGCAGCGCCGACGTTGGTGATCAACAACGCCGGCGTCGCTGCAGGCGGTCCGCCCATCGGCGAAGCGCCGCTGGATGATTGGAAATGGACCCTGAGTGTGAACCTGTGGGGCCCCATCCACGGCTGCCACGTGTTCACCCCAATCCTGCGGGACGCGGGCCGATCAAATGCGCCGAGGGGCATCATCAACGTCGCTTCGGGGGCGGCATTCAGCGCGCTTCCCGGCATGGGCGCCTACAACGTCAGCAAGGCCGGCGTGCTCTCGCTATCGGAGACCCTCGCGGCCGAATTATCCGGTACCGGCGTCAAAGTGACGGTGCTGTGCCCGAGCTTCATCAAGACGAACATCGTCGAATCCGGCCGCATCAGCGAGGAGGCCAGGGAACGAGCCGCCAAATTGATGCGCAGGACCGGATTCTCGGCCGAAAGAGTCGCGCGGATGTGCCTGGAAGCACACGACCGCGGCGAGCTGTACTGCATGCCGCAGCTCGACTCCAAGATGATATGGAACGCCAAACGCCTGGCCCCGCAGGCATACATGCGTGCGGTCGGCCTGGTGTCCCGGGTGACCCCGCCCTGACCGACCAACGGAAGGAACTCCCGGTGACCATCGACATGGAAACCATGCTCGCCAAGATCAAGGATCGCCAGTGGGCGCTCGCCGACATCGATTGGGACGCTCCGGGCGCCGAGACAATAAGGCCCGAATTCCGGCCCAAACTCAAGGCATTCATGGCCGACCTGTGCTGGATCGAAAACGTGGGCGCCCGCGGGTTTGCCGCCCTGGCCAAGAAAGCGCCCACCCCGACGCTGGCCGAGATCCACCGGTACTTTCACGCCGAGGAATAACGCCACGCCAACGCGGAGATGGCGCTGATGAAGCGCTGGGGCATGCTCGACGACGGCGAACTGCCGGAGCCGAACGTCAACATCCGGTTGGCCATCGAGTGGCTCGATACATATTCCGACAATATGCCGTTGTCCGTGCTCGGGACCGTCATCCCGATGCTGGAGGTCGCCCTCGACGGCGCGCTGCTGAAGTTCCTGTTGGACACCGTCGAGGACCCGGTATGCCATCAGGTGTTCGAGAAGATCAACAACGACGAATCCCGGCACATCGCAGTTGATTTCGAGGTCCTCGACATCATCGGCCACGCCACGGCGCGTCGGCTGGCCATCGAATTCGTCGGCACCATGGCATCGTCGGGCGTGATCATCGGCACGCTCATGTACATCCCGCTGCTCAATCGCGTTCGCAACGAGATGGCCGGAATGGGTATGGAGCCCGAGCGACTCTATAACGCGGTCAAGCGTTTCAAACAGCTCGGCGAGCGCGGTGAGCGCACCTGGCGGGTCCCCGCGTACCAGCTCCTCAAACGGCACGCCGCGATGGTGGTCAACCCCCATCACCCCTATCAGCTGCTGGCCAACTCGATGGTGTGGCTGTCGGCCCGCTATCCCAAGCCGTTGCTCAAACCGGTGCCCAGCTGGTTCAAGGAACTCACCTACCAACCGGCGGCATGACCATGGGAGGCGATCACACTCACGCGGCGCTGATCATCGGCGCGGGCTTCACCGGCCTTGGTGCGGCGATCCGACTCACCCAAGCCGGGATCGACGACATCGTGGTGCTGGAGCGCGCTGAGCGGCTCGGCGGCACCTGGCGCGATAACACCTATCCGGGCGCGAGTTGCGACGTCCCGTCGCTGCTGTACTCCTATTCCTTCGTCAACAACCCGAACTGGTCGCGGACGTACTCCCCCGCCCCGGAGATCTACCGCCACCTCGAAGACATGGCGACCAGGTTCGATATCCGCGGCCGCATCCGGTTCGGCCACGAAGTGAGCGCGTTGACGTTTGACGAGGCCGACGGGGTCTGGACGGCGAACACCGACGGACACGGCCAGTTCCGCGCACGCACCGTCGTCCTCGCCTCCGGCCCGCTGTCCGACGTCAGCTTTCCCGACATCCGGGGCCTGGACAGCTATCGCGGACACAAGATCCACAGTGCCCGCTGGGATCACGACTACGACTTTGCCGGCAAGCGGGTCGCTGTCATCGGTACCGGCGCCAGCGCCATCCAGATCATCCCCGAATTGGTGCAGCAAGCCGGCTTCGTCAAGGTGTTCCAGCGCACCCCATGCTGGGTGCTGCCGCGCCTTGATGTCGCCACCCCACCGGCTGTCCAAGCATTGTTCACCAAACTCCCTGCCACACAACAACTTGCGCGGCAGGGCGCTGTTCTGGGGCCACGAGGCCAGCGCCACCGCCCTGGTCTGGGACACCCCGCTGACCTCGTTGGTCGCGCGGCTGGGACGGACCCAGCTGCGCAGGCAAGTCAAAGACCCGTGGCTGCGCCGCCAGCTGACTCCTGATTTCCGGCCCGGATGCAAGCGCATGCTGGTGTCCAGCGATTACTACCCTGCGCTGCAGCGCGACAACTGCAAACTCATCGAATGGCCCATTGCGACGCTCAGTCCGGTCGGCATTCGCACCAGCGACGGCATCGAACACCACCTCGATTGCATCGTGTTCGCCACCGGCTACGACGTCCACCTGACCGGGCCACCCTTCCCGGTCACCGGACGCGACGGTCGGTCGCTGGCCGCCGAATGGGCCCACGGCGCACGGGCATACAAGAGCATCAACGTGCACGGGTATCCGAATTTTTTTGTCATGACCGGGCCCAACTCCGGCCCGGGCCACAATTCGCTGCTGGTCTACATCGAAGACCAACTGGACTACGCGGTGCGCGGCATCACCACCATCCTCGACAACCACCTGCGCTACCTCGATGTGCGTGAGGACGTCCAACGCCATCATAACGAGCGCCTCCAGCGCCGGCTCACGAAGACGACCTGGATGTCGGGTTGCCGCAGTTGGTATCTCACCCAGGACGGGTACAACGGCTCCATGTACCCCGGCTTCGCCACGCAGTATCTTCGCCAGATGAGAGATTTTCGGTTCACCGACTACCACGCGGTGCCACATCGCGCCGGGGCACGCGCCACCCGCGTCTCCTCCACGGCCTGACGCGGCTGCACTGACATGGCCCCGGACCGACCAGCGCGACCCGAGCCCGGCACGATCGCCAGTGTGCTGCACAACCTGCGGCGTGCACCCAAACGCGTCCGGCGCCAATCGCGCGAGTACCGCCAAGTCTCGGAAAGCGCGGTCTCGCAGCTTTTCGACGCGGCCGTCCGCCATCCGCACGGCGTCGCCGCGTCCGGTGAGTACCGAATCGACGACCTGGCCCGGCTCGCCGGCACCACCACCCGCAACATCCGGGTGTACCGCGACCGCGGGCTGCTGCCTCCACCGTTGCGGGTGGGCCGCATCGCCTTGTTCAACGACACCCACCTGACCCGGCTGCGGCTCATCACGTCGATGCTGGACCGTGGATACAACATCGCGCACGTGCGAGAGATGCTCAGCGCGTGGGAGGAAGGGAAAAACCTCGGCGACGTGTTGGGCCTTGAGACGGCCATCGTGGGCACCTGGACCACCGAGAAACCGGAAACCATGCCGCTGGTCGAGGCCCGGCGACTCGTCGACGACCCGCACGCTTTCGAGCGCCTGGTGGCGCTGCAACTCATCCGCATCGACGGGGCGCAGGCCACCGTCACCAGGCCCAAACTGATCGAGGCCTTCAACGAGATCCGCGGTTACGGCGTCGATTTCGACAAGCTTATCGACCTGCACGAGCAGATCGTCCCCGAGATCGACAAGATCAGCGACCTGCTGGTACGTGCCGGGGCCGAGCACGTGATGGACCGCATCAAGCCCGGCCAGGGTCTGCCCGCGGATGCCGAAATCGCCGAGTTGCTCACCATGCTCGTGCGGTTCAGGAGTCAGGCGGTGGCAACGGTCACGGCCACGCTCGCGGCGTCGATCGAGTCCAACATCGAGTCACTGGTCAGCCGAATCCTCGCAGACTACCTTGAGCGGTCGTCCGAAGCCGAGCCCCAGCTGCGGCAGTTCAAGTGAGCGGTTAGTGCCCGCTCAGCGTCAGCGTGCCTTCGGTTTTCAGCACCTTGCGGGCGGTGATCCTCTCGCTTCTGCGGGCCTCGCGCTCGAGGTAGCGCTGCTTGGATTCTTCGAACTTGTCGCCGGCCTCCTCGAGCTCCTTGACCAGCAGAGCGAGGTCGTCACGCATCCAGGCGCCCTCGCCGCTGAAGTCTTCGCGTTCGAAGATCCGCCACTTCCGCAGCACCGGCATGACTACCTCGTTGAGATGTATGCGCGGGTCGTAGACGCCACCGACGGCGATGATCACCGCCTTGCGCCGGAACTCCGGCACGGTGAATCCGGGCATCTTGAAGTTGCGCAGGATCCGGTGCACCGACGTGATCGCCTGGTTGGGCGCGATGTCCAGACCCGCGGCGCTGACGTCCCGGTAGAAGATCATGTGCAGGTTCTCGTCGTGCGACACCCTGGCCATCAACCGCTCGGCGATCGGATCGTTGCACACCAGCCCCGTGTTGCGGTGCGAGACACGGGTCGCGAGCTCCTGGAATGAGACGTACATGACGGCGTCGAACAGGCTCTCGGCGAACAAGTCCCCTTGCTGGTTCTGGCCCGGGCTGAAGCCCCGGGTCATTTGCTCGAGACGCAGCTTCTCCAACTCCACCGGGTCCACCGCGCGAGTGACCACCAGGTAGTCGCGCAGCGCGGTGCTGTGCCTGGCCTCCTCGGCGGTCCACCGGTTCACCCACTGCCCCCACGGACCGTCCATGCTGAAGTTCATGGCGATCTCACGGGTATACGACGGCAGGTTGTCCTCTGTCAGCAGGTTCTGCACGATCGCGACCTGCGCCACGTCGGGAATACGGCTCTGCTCGGGCTCCCAGTCCTGGCCGTCGAGCGCATAGAAATTCTTGCCGTCCGACCACGGGACATAGTCATGCGGATTCCACTCCTTGAACATCGAGAGGTGGCGATTGAGCAGTTGCTCGGCCACGGGCTCGAGTTCATGGAGTAGCTGCGTGTTAGTCAGGCCCTCGGACACGACGCCTCCCAGTTATTGTCCCTGTCAGTAACAGGCAATGTATCTGTGTCATGCGGTTACATCAAGCTGACACGCCGGGTGGTTGAGTAAATAGGGCCGAAAGTCCCACGTACGCAGTTGGGTAGGACACAATCCGCCTAAGGGATGCAGCCGAGGGGGAAACGTACGCTAGTGCCGGGCGACGAGGTAGGGCGCGAGCGCGGAGAGCTTCTCGCAGGTTTCCTCGAATTCGCGCTCGGGTTCTGATTCTTCGATGATGCCGGCGCCGGCCCGCAACCATGCCTTGCCGTCGCGCTCGTACGCCGCCCGCAGTGTCAGCGCCGCGTCCAGCCCGCCGTCCGCGGAAATCATCACGACCGCACCGGAGTACAGTCCGCGCGGGGGTTCGTCGAGACGCAGGATGGCCTCGACGCCGGCGGCTTTCGGGATGCCCGACGCGGTGACGGCCGGGAACAGCGCTTCCAATGCGTCCATCCGGTCGGCCGACGGGTGCAGACGCGCGCTGATGGTGGAGCCGAGGTGCTGCACACTCCCCCGTTCCCGAACCGTCATGAAGTCGGTGACCGCCGCGGTGCCCGGCTCCGCGATCTCGCTGATCTCCTGCAGCGAGCCGCGCACCGAAATCGCATGCTCGGCAATCTCTTTCGAGTTTGACTCCAAATCATCGCGGGCCTGGCGGTCACGTGCCGCACCGCGCCCGAGTGCGCGGGTGCCCGCGAGCGGCTCGGTCACCACCGTGCCGTCATGGCGGACGGCGGCTACAAGTTCGGGGCTGAACCCGACGGCACGAATTCCGCCCAGCCGCAACAAGAACGATCGCACCGGGGTATTGCGCCGGCGACCGAGCCGATAGGTGGATGGGAAGTCGAGCGCGAACGGCACTCGGACACAACGGGACAGGATGACCTTGTGATAGTTGCCGGTGCGGATCTCCCGGACGGCCGTCGCGACCCGGTCGCGGTAATCGGACGGGTCCGCGACGACGTCCAGAGGCCGGGCGTCGCGCACCTCCGGCACGCCGTCGAGCAACTCCAGTACCGCGTCGCGGTGGCCGGCTGGCGCGCCGATCAGGTGGACCGCATCCCGGGTTACCACGATGCGGGTCTGCGGCCAGAACACCCGGGCCAGTGGGGTGCGCGGCGCCAGCCGCTGCTGCAGCCCGTGACGGTAGACGCCGAATTCGAACGCGACCCAGCCGAAAACCTGGTCGGTTTCCAGCAGTAGCCGGTCGATGGCCTCACCCAGGACCGGTCCTGGCCGACCGGACCACTCTTGCCGCTGGGTGACGCCGTCGCGGGTCATGCGCAGCTCGTGGCTGTCCAGTTCCACCATCGCCCGCACACCGCTGGCCAGCACCCATTGTCCGTGGTGCTCGTAGAGCAGGTATTCGTCGCCGGCCCGCTCGGGCAACGCGGCGGCCAGCTCGGCCGCCAGGTCGGCCGGGTCTGCGTGCGCGGGAAAGGGAATCGACGGTGACGCGGAACGGGTCTCGACGCTGAGTTCGGTCACAGCTAGTAAATGTAGCCTAACCTATCTAGGCGCGCTTGACCGCTCCCGTCGAGGCGCGTCGACGCCACACGTCATCCACAGCCAGTAGATTCACAGACAAGTCACAGTTTACGTCGACTTGGGGCGCATAAGCGGCGCGACCTGCGGTGCTTTGACCATGGGTTTTCGTGAACCGAGCTGTCGGGCGGCCGCCCCCTGCAATCCGGGGCTCTGCGCGTTTTTTCGAGTGGCGGCGCAGGGACAGCAGCGTTAAATTTCTCCCGATCATCGGGATGTTCGTGGTTGCCCCCGGTTGCGGACGGTGCTTCCCCTGATTGCCGGGTCACCTAGAGAGGCACCAAATGCTGCAAGAGTTCTGGCACAACTTCACGCACAACTTGTTCAAGCCGCTACTGCTGTTCTTCTACTTCGGGTTCCTGATCCCGATTCTGAAGGTGCGGTTCGAATTCCCGTACGTGATCTACCAGGGCTTGACCATGTACCTGCTGCTGGCGATCGGCTGGCACGGGGGTGAAGAACTCGCCAAGATCAACGCCTCCAGCATCTCGGTCATCGTCGGGTTCATGTTGCTGGGCTTCGTCCTGAACTTCTTGCTCGGCGGCCTCGCCTACCTGCTGCTGAGTGGGCTGACGTCCCTGCGCAGAGTGGACCGGGCGACCGTGGCCGGCTACTACGGGTCGGACTCAGCGGGAACCTTCGCCACCTGCGTGGCCGTCCTGGCCGCGGTCAACATCGCGTTCAACGCCTACATGCCGGTCATGCTGGCCGTCATGGAGATTCCGGGCTGTCTGGTGGCGCTCTACCTGGTCGCACGGTTGCGACACCGGGGGATGGACGCCGCGGGGAACATGGCCGACGAGCCCGGGTACATCCCACCGGTGAAGGTCGGGGTCGGGCCGGGCACGGCGGCGAAGCCGCCGCAGGGCCAGAGTCTAGAGGCCGAAAACGAGCGGGGCGTCGAGCAAGAGTTGGAGTTCTCGCTGGAGAAGCTCGAGCATCCGGACTGGGAGCCCGCCCCGAGCGCGCCCCGCCCCAAGGGCAAACGAATGCCTATTTTCTCCCGTGAGCTCTTCCAGGAAGTGTTCCTCAACCCCGGGCTCGTCCTGCTGATCGGCGGCATCATCATCGGTCTCGTCAGCGGCCTGCAGGGGCAGAAGGTCGTGGCAGACGACGACAAGTTCTTCGTGCTGGCGTTCCAGGGCGTGCTGTGTCTGTTCCTGCTCGAGATGGGCATGACTGCATCGCGCAAGCTGAAAGACCTGCGAACGGCCGGCCCCGGTTTCATCTTCTTCGGCCTGCTGGCGCCGAACATCTTCGCGCCACTGGGAATCATCGTCGCCCACATCTACGCGTCGCTCAGCCACGCCGATTTCAAGCCGGGAACCTATGTGCTGTTCGCGGTGCTCTGCGGAGCGGCGTCGTACATCGCCGTCCCGGCGGTGCAGCGACTGGCGATCCCCGAGGCCAGCCCCACGCTGCCTCTGGCGGCATCTCTGGGTCTGACGTTCTCGTACAACGTCACCATCGGGATCCCGCTCTATATCGAGATCAACCGTCTAGTCGCACACTGGTTTTAGCCGGGTCAGTCCGGCAATGTGAGCGCCGCCGCGTCGGCCGTCAGCCGGCCACGCGGGGGCGGACAATTCGATCACCGTCCCGTACCAGCCATGCGCGGCGGCCCGCTCGATGCCCGACGAAACCATCACCAGCCATCACAGAACTATTCGGCTGACGCACCCGGCCCACGATCCACGCCGGGGCCGGCGGGACGTACCAGGGCCGCAGGGACCGCAGACAACAATTGTTAATAGTTCGTAAAAGCGGGTTGACGGCGGACCCGAAAGTCCTCACAGTTTATGGGTGTTCGTGGACGCCCCGGGTCGGTCGCTGCTTCCCTCGCCGCCGGACTGAATTCCCGGAGGCAGGAATGAATCACGATTTCTTTCAAAACCTCACCCACAACGTGTTCAAGCCGCTACTCCTGTTCTTCTATTTCGGCTTCCTCATCCCGATCTTGAAGGTGCGGTTTGAGTTCCCCTATGTGATCTATCAGGGCCTGACCATGTACCTGCTGCTGGCCATCGGCTGGCAGGGCGGAGAAGAACTCGCCAAAGTCCAACCGGCCGACATCGACAACATCGCCGAGTTCGTCGCTCTCGGCTTCGTCTTGAACTTCGTGATCGGTGCGCTCACCTATCTTTTGCTGAGGTACCTGACCCCGCTGCGGCGAGTCGACAGGGCGACGATCGCCGGCTACTACGGGTCGGACTCGGCGGGTACCTATGCGACCTGTGTAGCGGTCCTGACGGGCCTCCACATCGCCTACAACGCCTACATGCCGGTCGCGCTGGCCTTCATGGAGATTCCCGGCTGCCTGCTGGCGCTGTATCTGGTAGCCCGGCTGCGGCACCGGGGGATGGACGAGGCCGGTTTCATGCCGGATGAACCCGGCTACAAGGCTCCCGCGAAGGTCGGGCCCGGTGCGGCTACCGGGGTGGGACGGACGGAAAGCGACGATGCCCCCGAGCGAGGGACGGAGGAGGAGCTGGAGTTCTCGCTGGAAAAGCTCGAGCATCCGGACTGGGAGCCCGGCCCGAGCGCGCCCCGCCCCAAGGGCAAGCGGGTACCCCTTTTCTCACGCCAGATATTCCAAGAGGTGTTCCTCAATCCCGGAATCGTTCTCCTCCTCGGCGGCATCGCCATAGGCTTCATCGGCGCGCTGCAGGGACAAAAGGTCGTGCACGACCAGAACGAGCTATTCGTAGCCGCGTTCCAGGGTGTGCTCTGCCTGTTCTTGCTGGAAATGGGCATGACGGCGTCGCGCAAGCTGCGGGATCTCAGGTCCGCCGGCACTGGGTTCATTTTCTTCGGTTTGCTGGCACCAATCTTGTTTGGGGCGCTGGGGATTCTGGTCGCCTACCCCTTCACCTACCTGACGGACACTCACTTTCAGCCGGGGACCTATGTGCTGTTTGCCGTGCTCTGCGGCTCGGCCTCCTACATCACGCTCCCCGCTGTGCAGCGTCTGGGAATCCCCGAGGCGAGCCCGACCTTGCCGCTGGCCGCATCGCTGGGCCTCACATTCTCCGTTGCCGTCACCATCGGAATTCCGCTCTATATCGAGATCAACCGCGTCGTTGCGCACTGGTTTCCGGGCACCTGAGCGCTATCCCAGCAGTGTGCGCACCACCGCGTCGGCCAGCAACCGGCCGCGCGCGGTGAGAACCAGCCTGTCGTCCCGCGCCACCAGCAATCCGTCGGCGATCGCGGCCTCGGCGCGTTCGCGCTCGGCGGCATCCAGCCGGTCCATTGGAAGTCCTTGGCGCAGCCTGATTTTCAGCAGCACGTCCTCGGTGTGCAGCGCATCGGCGTCCAGCCGCTCGAAACCGGCTACCGGCAGGGCGGCATCGGCGAGCATCTCCGTATAGGCGTTGGGGTGCTTGACATTCCACCAGCGCGTCGCACCGATGTATCCGTGCGCCCCGGGTCCGGCACCCCACCATTGACCGCCGTTCCAGTAGCCGAGATTGTGCCGGCACTCGCCGCCCGGGCGGGACCAGTTGGACACCTCGTACCAACTCATCCCGGCCTCGGACAGCCGGGCGTCGACCAGCTCGTAGCGGTGCGCCAGCACGTCGTCGTCGGGAGGAGCTAGCTCGCCGCGCCGAACCCGGCGGGCCAGGGCGGTGCCCTCCTCGACAACCAGGGCGTACGCGGAAACGTGGTCGACGCCCGTCGCAATCGCCGTGTCGACGGAGCGCAGCAGGTCGTCGTCGGACTCCCCCGGCGTTCCGTAGATGAGGTCGAGGCTGACGTGCTCGAAGCCCGCGTCGAGCGCCTCGCGGGCCGAGGCCGCCGAACGGTTCGGCGTATGAATCCGGTCGAGGACTCCCAGCACCCGGGGCGACACCGACTGCATGCCCAGCGACACCCGCGTGTATCCGGCCGCGCGAATCGCCGCGAAAAAGTCGGGCCAGGCCGACTCCGGGTTCGCCTCGGTGGTGATTTCGGCGTCCGGGGCCAGCGCGAAGTGTTCACGCACCATGTCGAGCAGAGCGGCCACGCGCTGACCGTTGAGCAGCGAGGGCGTCCCTCCGCCGACGAATACGGAGTTGACCGTGGGCGCGTTCAGCCGCGCGGCCGCCAGTTCCAGCTCCGTTCGCAGGGAGTCCATCCAGGCATCCGGGTTGACTCCCCCCAGCTCGGCCGGCGTGTAGGTGTTGAAGTCGCAGTAGCCGCAGCGGGTGATGCAGAACGGGACATGCACGTACAAGCCGAACGGCTGGCCAGGGCCCGGCTCCAGGGCCGGCAGCTCAACCGGGGGCTCGCGAAGGGTCATCAGATTTGCGGCGTGGAAACCCGTGGCTTTAGCCGGGGTAGGAAACGCCGCTTCCCTCCTTTCGGCAAGTTGTCGGTGGTCCTGCCCAGGTTGTTGGTGTGTGCAGGTTTCGGTTGCTTCCCAGCCCTGAGCAGGCGGCAGTGTTGGCCGAGCATTGTCGTCACGCCCGGTTTGTGTGGAATCTGGCCGTCGAGCAGCAGCGGCACTGGCAGCCGGGCCGCCGTGCGCCCGGTTACAACGAGCAATGTGCCCAGTTGACCGCGGCGCGCGCCGAATACGACTGGCTGGCAGCCGGGTCGCAAACGGTGCAGCAGCTGGGGGTACCTCCCGCTTGCGGGGGAGCGTTGCGGGACTTCGCCCAAGCGATGCGCAACTTTTTCAACGGCACCCACCGTCGCCCGACGTGGCGCAAGGCCGGCACGCATGAAGGATTCCGCCAGGTCGGACTCAAGCCGCGCCGCATCCAGCGGCTCAGCCGCCGCTACGGGCAGGTCTGGATCCCCAAGGTCGGGTGGGTCAAGTTTCGGTGGACCCGCAACGTAGCCCACACGGTGAAGTCGTACCGAGTCACTATGGATCGGTCGGGGCGCTGGCACATCGCTTTTGCTGCCATCCCTGAATCTGTCGCGGGACCCGATGATGGCAGCGTGGTGGGTGTGGACCGCGGCGTGGCGGTCTCGGTGACGCTGTCCAGCGGGGAACTGTTGCACGCGCCCGGTCTTCGTGCTGGACAAACCAAACGACTGCGCCGATTGCAGCAGCGCCTGGCGCGGGCGCGACGCGGATCTCACCGGCGTGCACGAACAAAGCTGGCCATGGCACGGCTGCGCGCCCGCGAAACCGATCGCCGCCGTGACTGGGTGGAGAAAACCACCACCGATTTGGCGCGCCGCTTCGACACCATCCGCGTCGAAGACTTGGATGTGCGTGCGATGACCCGCTCGGCGCGTGGTACCCGCGATCGCCCGGGCACCAACATCGCGCAGAAACGCGGCCTCAACCGCGAGATCAGCCGCCACGGGTGGGGACTGCTGGTGGCCCGGCTCAAGCACAAGGCCTCGGGGCGGCTCGAGTTCGTCCCGGCAGCGTACACGTCGCAACGATGCTCCCACTGCGGGCATGTCGCCCCGGAAAACCGCAAGAGCCAAGCGGTCTTCCAGTGCGTCGCCTGTAGTGCGGGGCCGTGCCATGCTGACGTCAACGCCGCACGCAACATCGCCGCCGGACGGGCGGTGACAGCACGGGGAGACCTCGGCGCTAGCCGGTCTGCGAACCGTGAACCTCAACTCTGTTCTCCTGCTGCCCAGGTGGGGGCCGGGGTTGGAATCCAACGGCGTAAGCCGGTGGAGGACGTCAAGCCAAATCATCGCACGGCGAGTAGCCGGGGCACGTTCTCTGGGGTTCGTGGCCGCGTTTGCCCGACCGCGCAGCGCCGTAGTTTCGGTCATCGTGAGTAGAAATACGACCTGATTGCAACCCCGGTCGGCGGCCATGGCAGAATGACAGACGTGACCGCCGCCAGCCGCAACCTGCGTACCGCCCTCGTGGCGCGGCGACACATTGACCTCAAGCGTGTCTGCAGCTGTTGCTGTCTGCCTTGATCTCGTAGACCCGCCCACCTGTATCTCCAACTGGCTGCCGGATCTGCGCCGCCGAAACTACCGGTGAATCGCGCTGTCTGACGCCCTTGATGAAAGAGAACCCCGGGAATGACCACAGCCCCTCCCGCGAAGTCCCGCAATGAGGGTCAATGGGCGCTGGGACATCGCGAGCCGCTCAACGCCAACGAAGAGTTCAAGAAGGCAGGCAACCCGCTCGACGTGCGGGAGCGAATCGAAAACGTCTACGCCAAAGCCGGATTCGACAGCATCGAGAAAAATGACCTGCGCGGTCGCTTCCGGTGGTGGGGCCTGTACACCCAGCGCGAGCAGGGATACGACGGAACGTTCACCGGCGACGAGAACATCGACCTGCTGGAAGCGAAATACTTCATGATGCGGGTGCGCTGCGACGGCGGCGCGATCTCCTCCGCCGCGCTGCACACCATGGGCCAGATCTCGACCGAGTTCGGCCGGGACACCGCCGACATCTCCGATCGCGAGAACGTGCAGTTCCACTGGATCGAGGTGGAGAACGTCCCCGAGATCTGGCGGCGTCTCGACGAGGTAGGACTGCACACCGCCGAAGCGTGTGGTGACTGCCCGCGCGTGATATTGGGCTCACCGCTGGCCGGGGAGTCCCTCGACGAAGTGCTGGACCCCACCTGGGCCATCGACGAGATCGTGCGCCGCTACATCGGCAAGCCGGACTTCGCCGACCTGCCGCGCAAGTACAAGACCGCCATATCCGGTCTGCAGGACGTCGTGCACGAGGTCAACGACATCGCGTTCATCGGCGTCCACCATCCCGAGCACGGGCCCGGACTGGACCTGTGGGTGGGGGGCGGTCTGTCGACCAACCCGATGCTGGGCCGGCGCGTCGGCGCCTGGGTTCCACTGGACGAGGTTCCCGAGGTCTGGGCGGGGGTGACGTCGGTGTTCCGCGACTACGGCTACCGCAGGCTGCGGTCCAAGGCCCGGCTGAAGTTCCTGATCAAGGACTGGGGCATCGAGAAGTTCCGCGAAGTGCTCGAACGGGAGTACCTCAAGCGTCCCCTGATCGACGGCCCGGCCCCCGAACCCGTCAAGCACCCGATCGACCACGTCGGGGTCCAGCGGCTCAAGAACGGGCTCAACGCGGTTGGCGCCGCCCCGATCGCCGGGCGGGTGTCCGGCACCATCCTCTCGGCGGTGGCCGACCTGGCCGGGCAGGCGGGTTCCGACCGGATCCGGTTCACCCCGTACCAGAAGCTCGTCATCCTCGACATTCCCGACGACAAGGTCGACGATTTGGTCGGCGGCCTGGAAGCCTTAGGCCTGCACACCAAGCCGTCGCGTTGGCGGCGAAACCTCATGGCGTGCAGCGGGATTGAATACTGTAAGCTGTCGTTCGCCGAAACCCGGGTCAGGGCGCAGACTCTGGCTCCCGAGTTGGAGCGCCGGCTCGCAGACATCAACTCCGAACTCGACGTGCCGATCACCGTCAACATCAACGGCTGCCCGAACTCGTGTGCACGAATCCAGATCGCCGACATCGGTTTCAAGGGTCAGATGGTTGACGACGGCCATGGCGGCTCGGTGGAGGGTTTCCAAGTGCATCTGGGCGGCAGCCTCGGCCTGGACAGCGGTTTCGGCCGAAAACTTCGCCAACACAAGGTCACCAGCGAGGAACTGGGTGACTACATCGATCGGGTAGTGCGTAACTTCATCAAACACCGCAGCGAGGGCGAACGCTTCGCGCAGTGGGCCCTTCGGGCCGGGGAGGACGATTTGCGATGACGGACAAGGCAACTAGGCCGACCGAGGCCGAATTGCGTCAACTGGCCGCCCGTGGCGAGGCAGAGCTCGAAGGCGCCAGCGCGTCGGACATATTGCGTTGGGCCGATGAGAATTTCGGCGGATTCAACGGGCCGCGCGGCTGGGCGACGTGCAATTATGTGGTGGCCTCCAGCATGCAGGAGGCCGTGCTGATCGATCTGGCCGCCAGGGTGCGGCCGGGCGTACCGGTGCTGTTCCTGGACACCGGCTACCACTTCGTGGAAACCATCGGCACCCGGGATGCAGTCGAATCCGTCTACGACATACACGTCGTCAACGTCACGCCCGAGCACACGGTGGCCCAGCAAGACCAGCTCATGGGCAAGAACCTGTTCGCCCGCGACCCCGGCGAGTGCTGCCGGCTGCGCAAGGTCACGCCCCTGGGCAACGCCCTGCGCGGATACTCCGCCTGGGTGACCGGGCTACGCCGCAGCGACGCACCGACCCGCGCCAGCGCCCCGCTCGTCAGCTTCGACGAGGGATTCAAACTGGTGAAGGTCAACCCGCTGGCCGACTGGACCGACGAGGACATGCAGAACTACATCGACGAACACGACGTACTGGTCAATCCGCTTGTCTACGAAGGTTATCCGTCGATCGGCTGCGCTCCCTGCACGGCTAAGCCCGCCGAGGGCGCCGATCCGCGCAGCGGACGCTGGCAGGGGCATGCCAAGACAGAATGCGGGTTGCACGCGTCTTAAACGACGCGCGTGGCCACCGGCCACAGCAGCAAGGGTCCACGGTCGGGGCGAATAGGCTTCACATGTCAATTCACTTCGGCCACATCGGCATCAGCTGTTTCAGAACACAGATTTCTGTCGGCCGCCGCCCATAGCATTCGAACGTGTTTACCGCCCCTCTGCTTTAGTGCAGTAGAATCTGGGTGTGGTTGTTCCCCAGGGTCATCCGGTTCGCGGGGTGGACTATCCGGGGACTTTCCAACAGTTAATCAGCTGGTTTCCCGACGAGCAGGCGTGTGTCGACTATCTG
>JARLGR010000120.1 GCA_031292665.1 Mycobacterium sp.
CGGTCGAGGCGGCTCGCGCCCATCGCCGGTTGAGCCGCGACACCCGCGCGGGGCTGCTGGCCCCGGGCCCCGGTCCCTGCAACGCACCAATGCCCGCCCGGACGGCGCCCGCTCGGTCCGCACCCTGGTGCGCCGCCGCTCGCAGTTGCCCGGCCCCACCGTCACCGTCGGCGTGCTGGCCGCGGTGTCGACGGCCCTGTCCCGTCTGCTCGGGGAGCCCGCCGACGCGCTGGGCGCCGAGGTGCCGATGGGCAAGCCCGGTGTGCGACAGGCGCATAACCACTTCGGAAACGTCGGCGTCGGCCTGTTCCCGAAGCTCGATCGAAATCTCCGCGCCGAGCGGATCGCGGGCGACCTGGCCAATGGACGCCGCCGGTTCGCGCATCCGGCTACAGGTGCTGCCGACCGGGCTTTCGCCGCGATGCCCGCGCCCTTGCTGCGCTGGGGCGTATCCCAGTTCGACCCCGACGTCCGGCCGTCCGAAGTGGCCGGCAACACCGTGGTGTCCAGCGTCCACCGGGCGCCGCCGACCTGAGCTTCGGCGGCGCGCGGGTGGTGTTGACCGCCGGATATCCGGCATTGTCACCGGTGGTGGGCCTGACCCACGGGGTGCATGGCATCGGGGACACCATTGCGATCAGCGTGCACGCGGCGGAGTCCGCCGTTCCCGACATCGACGCGTACGTGCGGCTACTCGACGAGGCGCTGTAACTTATTGCGCGTCACCGGATTTGGCCGCTTCTTCGCGTGTCAGGCCAGCCGCGACGATCAACTCTTCGTGCAGCTCGAACCAGACGGTGTGGTAGGAGTCGACGAGGGGCCTGGTCAGCCAAGCGGTGTCTCCCGCCTTGATTTTGTCGCGTGCGGCGCACAACTTGGTCGAGTAGGCGCCCAGCCGCGGCAACTGCGTCGCCGCCGCTGTAATGATCGGTACAACCCGCGCGTGCACGCCGTCGAGGCGGGCCAACACCGCAGCGTCGTAGGCGGCGTCGTCATGGGTGTTGGGACTGCCATGCGGACCACCTTTGACTTGCCAGTCCGTGACGAGCGACTTGAAATCAGCGTTGAGGGCACGAAAGTCTCTGTACGCGGCCATCATTGCGGTCGAATCGATGCCAGCGCGCTCCTCGGCAAGCAACGTGTTGAGCCTGGCGCGACCGCTGGGACTGATCCGCAACGCCGTGCCGTCGATCAGGAGGCCCGACCCGGTCAGTTGCTCGATCGTGGCGGTGATCTTGTCAAGGTCCGCGTTCAAGGTCTCGGCCAGCCCGGCGGGGGTTGTCCGGCCTTTTAGCCGGACCGCCTGCAGCACGGCCAGTTCGGTCACCCGGTGGCCCTGCCCGCCAGCCGCAGCGCGGTCAGCATGGTGATCAGCGGGGTGGCCGAAACCACGTCGGTCTGGCCGGTGTCCATGGCCGTGCGCACGGCGGCGTCGGAGGTGTCGTCCAGCCGTGGGTGGTCGCCGGTCGCGTGGGCACGCAGGGGGCTGATCCGTCGCGCGATCTCGCCCAGCTCGCGCAGTTCCGGCGTGTTGTTCTCCGACCACGCTGACAGGCTTAGGTTGCCTTCGCGCACTTCGCCTTCCGCGCCGTCGACGGTGATCTGCCTACCGGCCAGCGATGCCGCGACTCCGCGGCCGCAGCCCACCACCGCCACCCGGCCGAGTTCACGGCTGACCACCGCCGCATGGCTGGCGGCGCCGCCCACTTCGGTGACGATGCCCTGGGCGGCCAGCATGCCGAGGACGTCCTCGGGCCTGGTGTGATCGCGCACCAGGATCACCCGCTCGCCCCGCTCCGCGGCCTCCAGCGCCTCGTCCACGTCGGTATAGGCCGTACCGGTGACCACTCCCGGGCAGGCGGGCAGGCCCGTTGCCAAAAGCGGTGCGGACAAACGTGCTTCGGGCTGTAGGGCGGGCAGCAGCAGGGTTTCTACATGCGCGCGGGTCACGCGGGCCAGGGCCTCGGCGTCATCGATGAGCCCCTCGTCGCGCAGTTGCAGCGCCAGCCGCACGGCCGCCTGGGCCGACCGCTCCGCCGCCCGAGTCTGCAGCAACCACAATGTGCCTTCCTCGACGGTGAACTCGATCTCTTGGACGTCGGAGGCGAGCCGTTCCAGGCTGCGGGCGGCGTCCAACAATTCGTTGTAGACGCCCGGTTGCGCGACACGCAGGGCGCTGATCGGTTCGACGTCGACCGACCCCGACACCACCTCGTCGCCTTGGCCACTGGGCAGCCATTCACCGAACGGCTCGCGGGCGCCCGTGATGGGGTTGCGCGAAAAGAGCGCTCCGGACCCGGACCTAGGGCCATTGTTGCCGAACACCATGGCCTGCACCACGATGGCGGTACCGCCTTGGTTACCGAGTCTGTAGTGGTTGCGGTAAGCAACCGCGCGAGGCGAATTCCAGGAGTCGAAGACCGCCTTGATGCCTGCGCGCAACTGTGCGTAGGGATCGGCGGAAACCGATTCACCCACGATTCGCCGGTACATATGGTCGAACCGTCGGCGGGTGTCGGCCGCGAACGCTGCGTCGCCGGCCGCGCTCAGGGTGCGCTCGACGGCGTCGTTGATGCCCAGGTCCAAGATCGTGTCCATCATGCCCGGCATGGAGTGCGTAGCTCCTGAGCGGATGCTGACCAGCAGCGGACGCGGGCCGCGCCCGAATGTCCGGACGGTCTGCTGCTCCAGCCACGCCATTCCGTCGAGGACGTCGTCCCAAACGGCGTCCATCGTTGCCTCCGGCTCAGCCAGGTACCGCACGCCCACCTCGGTGGTGATGCAGAACGCGGGCGGTACCGGCAAATGGTGCCGGCGCATCGCCTCAATGCCGTGGCCCTTGTTGCCCAGGATCTCCCGGGGATGGTTTGCCCGGCCGTCCAGCAACACCACGGTGTTTTGCAGGGTGCCTTCGGGGGAGAAGGTGCCCCGTGCGATACGAGCCGTGGTGCACCCCCTCGCGCTTCAGTCGGTCATTCGGGCAAACGTCGGAACGCCCGCTATTTTCCCACATGAATCGCCGGCATCAGCCGCCCGGCGTTGCTGTCATCCGATCCGTCGCATGATCTAGGTTTGCACCTATGACTCCCTACGACGTCGGATTGCTGATCCTGCGGCTGGTGTTAGGCGTGACACTGGCCGCCCATGGTTTGAACAAGTTCTTCGGCGGTGGCCGCATCCCCGGGACCGCCCGCTGGTTCGAGAGCATCGGCATGAAGCCCGGGAAGTTTCACGCCACCGTCGCCGCCACCACCGAGACGGCCGCCGGCCTGGGCTTGGCGGCGGGCCTGCTCACACCCATCCCCGCGGCGGGTTTCGTCTCGTTGATGCTGGTCGCGGCCTGGACCGTGCACCGCCACAACGGCTTCTTCATCGTCAAGGAGGGTTGGGAGTACAACCTGGTCATGGCGGTCGGCGCCGTCGTCGTCGCCACGCTCGGTGCGGGCAAGCTCAGCCTGGACTGGCTGATCTTCGGCAAGAACTGGTTCGACGGCTGGCAGGGCCTGCTGATCTCGGTCGGGCTGGGCCTGGCCGGGGCCATCGGCCAGTTGCTGATCTTCTACCGCCCACCAGCCAAGCAAGCCGGGTAGCTACGGGTCGTCGCCGTCTTCGTCCGCCAAGAGCTTCTCGGGGTGATGGAAGGCATTGGTTCGTGGCCGTCCGTAGTCAAGGTGCGGCGGCGGGACCCATTCGGTGTCGCCGTTGGCACGTTTGCTGGTAAGCCAGCCCTTCTCGAGGAGTCGGTGGTGGGGTCCGCAGGCCAGGGTGAGCTGGTCGATGTCGGTGCGATGGGTGGTGGCCCATTCTTGGACGTGGTGCACCTCGCAGTAGTAGCCGGCGACGTCGCAGCCGGGGGCCGAACAGCCGCGGTCCTTTGCGTACAACACGATTCGCTGTCCGGGTGAGGCGAGGCGTTTGGTGTGATAAAGCGCCAATGCCTTGCCTTTGTCGAAGATGGCCAGATAGTGGTGTGCGTGGCGGGCGAGGCGGATGACGTCGCTCATCGGCAGGAGCGTGCCTCCACCGGTGAGTCCCTTTCCAGCTGCGGCTTCGAGGTCTGTGAGCGTGGTGGTCACGACGATGGACGCGGGTAACCCGTTGTGCTGGCCCAGTTCTCCGCTGGCCAGCATGGCCCGAAGCGCGGCGGTGAGGCCGTCGTGGTTGCGTTGGGCGGGGCTGCGGGTGTCGCCCTGGACGGCTTCTTCCGAGGGCGCGCCATCGAGGGTAGGGCTTGGGTCGTCGGGATTGCACATGCCGGGAGCGGCCAGTTTGGCCAGCGCCGCTTCCACGGTGGCGCGTGCTTGTGGGCTTAGCCAGCCGGTCAGTCTGGACATGCCGTCGCTTTGTTGGGTGCCCAGCGTCAGTCCGCGGCGCCGGGCGCGATCCTCGTCGCTGAATTCCCCGTCCGGGTTGAGGTAGCAGGCCAGCCGGTCGGCCGCTTTGCGAAGGCTTTCGGGGCCATGCTCGCTCGCCCAGCGGGCCAGATCCGCCTCCGCGGCCTCCCGGGTGGGGGCATCCATCCAGCAGGGCAGCTCGTCGAAGAAGTGGCGGATGACCGCCACTTGGGCGGCGCCGATCAGCCCGGCCCGTTGTGCGGCCGCGGTGGCCGGATACCGCGGTGCCAGCGGCTCGCCAGTCAGCGCTTGGCGCGCACCCAGATCCTGGGCCTCATCGATCCGGCGCTTTGCTTCGCTGCGGGTGATGCGCAGCCGGTCGGCCAGGACGTGGGCCAACTTCCCGCCGATCTCGGCCGGGGTGGCTTGGCGGTCGATCCGGTTGATCAACTCATGACACGCAGCGGGCAGTCGCCGTTTCTCGCGTTCGAGGAGTTCGAGATATGTCAGTCGCTCCGGCGTAGTCAAAGCCTCATAGGAGTGCTCGACGATGCGCGAGACGACCTCGTGCAGCGCGGCGAAATCCGCCGCGATGTCTTCCGGACTACTCGAACGCATGTTCGGATACTATGTCGCCGCACCGACAAAATGGTCGCGCAGAAACCACGGAAACTATCCGCAAACTACACCGATCGCGACGCGGGCAGTAGCGGGTTCACCCGGATTTCTGCCCGCGTTCTAGTGTGCGAATTGTGTTGATGCACACGGTTCGGACCCGGCGCGGCTCCGAGGACTTCCCGCGCCGTGAACACCTCGCCGCCAAGATCGCCGAAGTCGCCGCCGATCCCGTCGCCGTCGAGCCGGAAACCGCGGAGATGATTGCCAACCGGATCATCGACAACGCCGCCGTCAGCGCCGCGGCCCTGCTGCGGCGGCCGGTCACGGTGGCCCGGCAACAGGCTCTGGCGCACCCCGCGCGCCACGGGGCGAAGGTCTTCGGCGTCGATGGTGACTATGCGACGGAATGGGCGGCCTGGGCTAACGGTGTCGGGGTGCGCGAACTCGACTTTCACGACACGTTCCTGGCCGCGGAGTACGCCCACCCCGGCGACAACATCCCGCCGCTCGTCGCTGTCGCGCAGCAGCTTGGCGTGCCGGGCGCCGACCTGATCCGCGGTCTGGCGACCGCGTACGAGATTCACGTCGACCTGGCCCGCGGAATCTGTTTGCACGAGAACAAGATCGACCATGTCGCGCATCTCGGCCCGGCGGTGGCTGCCGGCATCGGGACGATGCTCCGGTGGACACCGACACCGTCTATCAGGCGGTGGGGCAGGCGCTGCACCTGACCACCAGCACCCGCCAGTCCCGCAAAGGGCTGATCTCCAGCTGGAAGGCGTTTGCGCCCGCCCACGCCGGGAAGATCGCCGTAGAGGCGGTCGACCGGGCGATGCGCGGCGAGGGGTCGCCCGCGCCGATCTGGGAGGGAGAGGACGGCGTGATCGCCTGGCTGCTGGGTGGACCCGAGCACGAATACCGCGTGCCGTTGCCCGCTCCCGGCGAGCCCAAACGCGCCATTCTGGACAGCTTCACCAAGGAGCACGCGGCCGAGTACCAGAGCCAGGCGCCGATCGACCTGGCCCGGCGGCTGCGCGAGCGTATCGGCGACCTCGATCAGGTGGCCACGATCGTGCTGCACACCAGCCACCACACCCACGTCGTGATCGGGACGGGCTCCGGGGATCCGCAGAAGTTCGACCCGGACGCGTCCCGGGAAACGCTCGACCACTCGCTGCCCTACGTCTTCGCCGTCGCGCTGCAGGACGGAAGCTGGCACCACGAACGCTCCTACGCCCCCGAACGGGCGCATCGGTGCGACACCGTCGAGTTGTGGCGCAAGATCTCGACGGTCGAGGATCGCGAGTGGACCCGCCGCTACCACTCGACCGATCAGGCCGAGAAGGCGTTCGGGGCGCGCGCCGAGGTCACGCTGAACAGCGGCGAAGTGATCCGCGACGAACTCGCGGTCGCCGACGCCCATCCGTTTGGGGGCCCGGCCGTTCCGGCGCCGGGAGTACGTGCAGAAGTTCACCCGGCTCGGCGACGGGATTGTCGAACCGGTTGCACAGCAGAGGTTTTTATCCACTGCCGACTCGCTTGCCGACCTCGAGGGCGACGCGCTCAGCGCGCTGAATGTCGTGGTCGATCCGCGGGTGCTGGCGCAGGCGCCGGCGATTCCGCCGGGGATCTTGCGCGACTGAAACACTTGGGCGAAAGGATCCTTCGAGTGTGCGGTCTGGGCTTTGACTGTGCGTGCAGGATTCAGATTTCACGGAGTTTCGACCCCCGGTACACACTCGAAGCCGTGAACGCACACCGAGAGTGTCCAGAAAAAGGTCGCGGCAAAGGAAACTTTGCCCGAAGGTGATCGCGCACGCCTAGAACGCGTTCTAGTCTGTCAAACCATGGGATTCCTGAAGCCCGACCTGCCGCAGATTGACATGGACGAGTGGAACAAGGGCACCCGCAGCGAGAAGATCCGCCCGATGGCCCGGCACTGGGCCGAGGTTGGCTTCGGCACGCCGGTCGCCCTGCACCTGTTCTATGTCGTCAAGATCCTCCTCTACATCCTGGGTGGGTGGCTGTTTGCCTCGGCCACCAACGGACTCGGCGGGTTCACCCACGTCGCGTCGTGGTGGTCGGAGCCGATCGTGTTCGAGAAGGTCGTGCTCTACACGATGCTGTTCGAGGTGATCGGGTTGGGCTGCGGCTTCGGGCCGCTCAACAACCGGTTCTTCCCGCCGATGGGCTCGATCCTGTACTGGATGCGCTTCGGCACCATCCGGCTGCCACCGTGGCCGGATCGCGTCCCGGGGACCAGGGGAACCAAGCGCACTCCCTTCGATGTCGGGCTGTACGCGCTGCTGCTCATCGTGACGCTGGCGGCGCTGTTCTCGGATGGCACGGGGCCGGTGCCGGAACTGAACACGACGGTCGGGTTGCTGCCGACGTGGAAAATCGTGTTGGTCCTGCTGATCCTCGGGGTGCTCGGATTGCGCGACAAGGTGATCTTCCTGGCCGCCCGCGGCGAGGTCTACGCGACCATGGCCGTGACGTTCCTCTTCGACGGCGCCGACATGATCGTCGGGTCCAAAATAGTTTTCCTGGTCATCTGGATAGGCGCGGCGACATCGAAGCTCAACAAGCACTTCCCGTTCGTGATCTCCACGATGATGTCCAACAACCCGTTGATGCGGCCCCGGTGGCTGAAACGGCGCTTCTTCGAGAAATTCCCGGAAGACCTGCGTCCCGGTTGGCTGTCGCGATGGCTGGCTCATGTGAGCACCGCCGTCGAGATGTTCGTGCCGCTGGCGCTGTTCTTCTGCCACGGCGGCTGGCCGACAACGGTGGCCGCGGTCGTGATGGTGTGCTTCCACCTCGGCATCCTCGGGTCCATCCCCATGGGGGTGCCGCTGGAGTGGAACGTCTTCATGATCTTCGGGGTCTTGTCGTTGTTCGTCGCGCACGCCCGCCTGGGGTTGACCGACGTCAAGCATCCGGTGCCGGTGGCGATCCTGTTCGCGGTAATTGCGGGAATCGTGATCGCGGGCAACATGTTTCCGCGCAAGATATCGTTCCTGCCCGGGATGCGGTACTACGCGGGCAACTGGGACACCACGCTGTGGTGCATCAAGCCGTCGGCGAACGACAAGATCACCAGGGGCATCGTGGCGATCGCGAGCATGCCCCAGGCCCAGCTGGAGCGGTTCTACGGCAGCCCCGAGGCGGCGCAGATCCCGATCTACATGGGATATGCGTTCCGCGGGTTCAACACTCACGGCCGGGCGCTGTTCACATTGGCGCACCGCGCCATGGCGGGCCAGAACGAGGACGACTACGTCATCACCGACGGGGAACGGATCTGTAGCACCGCCATCGGGTGGAACTTCGGCGACGGCCACATGCACAACGAGCAACTGATCGCCGCGATGCAGCAGCGCTGCCACTTCGAGCCCGGTGAGGTGCGGGTGGTGTTGCTCGACGCGCAGCCGATCCACAAGCAGACCCAGGCCTACCGGCTGGTGGATGCGGCGACCGGCGAGTTCGAGCACGGCATCGTCAGGGTCGCCGACATGGTCTCCCGGCAGCCGTGGGCCGACGACATCCCGGTCGAGGTGCTCACCGATTAACGCCCGCGCGAGAGCCAGCCGCCGGCCCGGACCTCCTTCGCGGCGGCGGCCATGTTCCGCAGGGCGGCGGTCACCTCGTCGACCGAGCGGGTTTTGAGCCCGCAGTGGGGATTGACCCATAACCGTTGCGGGGGAAGCGCTTTCAGCTGCGTAGTGGAGCTTAATCAGCCTGCCAGCGCCTTGGCGATGGGGACGTCGCCGTTGTTGAAGTCGATGGTTCGGCCGATCGTCGAATCGTCCGCCAGGGCGGCGGCCACCACATGCGCGACGTCCGCGCGGGAGACCTCCCCATTGCCCTCACCGAGCGCGATCTGGCCCGTCGGCGCGTCGAGGGTGAGCCGGCCCGGTCCCAGGATGGTCCAGTCCAGGTCGCTGGCGCGCAGGTGGGCGTCCGCCGCCGCCTTGGCCTCCGCGTAGTGATAGAACGAACTTTCCTGCGGAACACCGTGATCCGGACCGGCGCCGAAATACGACACCATCACGAATCGCCGCACGCCCGCCCGCGGGGCTGCGTCGACCACCCGGATCGCGGCGTCGCGGTCGACGGCGTAGGTGCGCGCCGGGTCGCGGCCGCCGGCTCCGGCGGAGAAGACCACGGCATCATGGCCGGCCAGCAGGTCAGCCAGCGCATCGGTGTCAAGGCGCTCGATGTCGGCGACCACCGGGTTGGCGCCGGTGGCGTCGACGTCGTCGGCGTGGCCGGGGTTGCGGAAGACCGAACTGACGTGGTCGCCGCGTTCGCTCAGGATCCGGGCCAGCTGCAGCGCGACCTTGCCGTGGCCGCCGAAGACGACGATGCGTGTCATGCCCCCGACGGTACGCGCCAGGCGTTATCCATCAACGTGCCCAAGACTTACGTCAGTCGTACGCGGCCCATGATCAGGTCGATGATCGGCTTGCCCGGCGCGAACGCCCCGGTGAGGGACGCCATCGTGTGCCCGTAGTCCACCAGCAGCGTGATGCCGTTGACGCCGAAGGCGGCGGCGCTGTTGAGGAAGGCCATGACGTCGCCCATTTGCTCCGGGGTGTGCACCTTGGAGCCGGTGTCGTCGCGGTAGTCCTGAGCGAAGGTGAGCCACAGGTCGGCGTTGGCCTGGGCCAGGGGTGTGTCGGTCGGGCCGGGGCAGATCGCGTTGATCCGGATGCCCTTCTTCAGCAGCGGGTAGCCCTGCGTGGCCACGTAGGCGTTCACGGCCTTCTTGCTGAAGCCGTAGTGGATGATGCCCTGCGCCTCGTGCGCCGACACCCACTCCTGGGCCGCCGCGAAATCGGGCGTGGCCAGGAACTCCTGCAGCAGGGGCAGATCGTTTTCCCACCCCATGCCGGCCACGGAGGAGATGAAACAGATCGCCGAACCGGAGGGGAGCCAGCCCTTGTCGATGAGGCGCTCGATGATGTAGCGGTGGCCGATGAAGTTGATCTTCATCAGGTCCGGCCCCTCGGCGACTCCGGCGGCGGAGAACAGCGCATGGACCGGGCCACCCACCTGCTCGAGGGCGGAGTCGATCGACGCGGGATCGCGCAGGTCGACCTGGATGGCCCGGGCGACGTCGTACTTCACCGGCGCGTAGTCCAGCACGATGACTTCGGCACCGAGTTCTGCCGCTGACTTCGCCGCCGCGGCGCCCATGCCGGTCGCGCCGCCGACAACGAGCGCCCGCTTGCCGTCATAGCGCAACCGATCGATTACAGACATTGGGATCCTCTCCTGGGCCGTAGGAGGCCGTTACTGACCGCCCTACTGTATGAAGAACAGTTATTAGGTTCAATACCTATTTCCCTCGGATCGCGACACCCCGCAATACGGTGTCACGGGCGTGCACCAGTGCCGTGCGTTTGCCGACTTCGCTGAGAATGTTCTCCGGTATCCATTGCAACCCGATGACGCACCGTGCCAGCATCGCGGTGGACCCGACGTCGACGGTTATTTCCCCTGACCGGATGCCTTCGGAAAGAAGTGTTTTCATCTGCCGCAGCCGGGTGGCGTATAGCCAGCCCGGGTTGGGCGTGTCCGGCGGCGACTGGCGCATCCAGGCGAGCTGGATCCTGAACTCGTCGGAGAACCGGTCGAGCGCATTGACGTTGACCCAGCTCAAGGCGTCCAGCTTCTCGATGGGTGTGGCGTCCGATCGCAGGACACTGACCCAACCCGCCTCGACCTTTCTGCCGAAGGACTCCATGATCGAGGCGAGAAGTTCGTCCTTCGACCCGATCACCCGATAGACGGTCCCGGTGCCGAGGCCGGCCGCGGATGCGATGTCCCTGATGGTGGTGACCTCATACCCCCTGCGGCCGAATTCCGTTCGCGCCACCGCACGCACCAGGGCCGCTTTGTCGGTGGGGTCGGCTTCACTGTCGTCCGACCAAGTCTGGATGACGTCGTCGGCGGCGGCGAAGGCGGTGGACCGGTCCAGCGCCGAGTCGGTGGGCGACCGAGTTGCCAACCCCTGCAGAATGATTCGGCAGAGCAGTCCGGCCACTTGGTCGGCGGGAGATTTGTGGCGCATGACGTCGAGGCCGACCTGCAGCATGGTCTGGCAAATGCGGTCGGCCAACGTGGGCAGATCGATGTCGGGCTTGATATAGCCGCTCCATCTGCCGGCACGCAGCGTCTGCAGCATCGCCTCCTGAATCGCGACGGGCCGCTGCTGCGTCAGCTTGATCAGCTCCGGATCTGTGCTCGGCCCCTCGTAGAACGACATCTGCAGCGCGGCCCGATGTTGCACGGCGCAGTCGGCGATCTCCGCTCCCAGCTCGATGATTTTTTCGGAGACCGGACGCGCGTCGGGTTCGTCCAACCTCGCCAGCGCGGCCTGCCCGATACGGTCGAGATCATCTTGGTAGCGGCGGATCAACTCGACGAGGATCGCCTCTTTGGACTCGAAGTGATGATACAGGCTGCCCGGGAGGATGCCGGCCGCATCGGCGATCTCTTGCAGCGATGTCCGCAATCCCGAGGAGGCGATCAACGACGCCGCGGTGTGCAGGATCTCGGTGCGGCGTGTCCCGGAATCGACTGTGCCGCTGGCTCGCATCGACTCGGCCTTCGCCATGACTAGCGGTGCGCAGATCCGGACGACTGCGATTTCACCGACATACGCAATCGTCCTCTCACCGAACCAAATGTTTGTTAAAGGTTATCAGACTATGTACGACGAACGCGCTGCATAAAGCGGGGATAGCCCATTCTAGAGGGCCGGGCCATCCCAGCCGTCGCGTGCAACGACTTCATCGACGGGCCGCCGACGGGCCGGCCGGAACGTGTGCCCGGCACGGAGGCGACCCACGGGCAGCAGGCATCCCTGGACGTAGGTTTGCGGAATCCCAAGCAGCCGCCGGACCTCCTCTTCGCGGTGTAGGTGCAGGGTCGTAATGCATGTCCCGTATCCCCGGGTGTGCAGGGCCAGTTGAAAGTTCCACACCGCCGGGAAGATCGAGCCGTACAGCGTGGCCCGGTGAAACGACTCGTCGCCTTCGATACGCGGCAGGTATGGCTGATAACAGGGAATCACCAGCAGCGGCACCTCCGCCATGTTTTCGACCAACCATTCGGTCGACGACATGATCCGGCCCTCCGGCGTGCCGGCCGGCATGAGGTCGGCAACCATCTGACCACCGACCCGCAGCAGATAGGCCTCGCGGTACAGCTGGGCGACCTTGTGTCGTAACGCAGGATCCGAGATGACCAGCCAGCGCCACGACTGAGCATTCGACCCGTTGGCGGCCTGCAGGCCGATACGCAGGCACTCGCGGATGTCCCCGATGTCGACGGGCGCGTCCAGATCGAGCGACTTGCGTGCCGAAGGGGTCGCGGTGAGCAGGTACTCGATCTCCATCATTGACGGCCTCTGCTCGCAAGGTGCGCACCGAGTTCGGTGAGGTACCGGTCGGGCTTATCGAGAAGTGCGCTCCAGCTCAGCAGGCGCTTGAGGTAAAGATGAGCATCGTGGTCCCAGGTGTAGCCGATGCCGCCCAACACCTGGATCGCGGTGTCGCCCACGCCGGCCAGTCGGCCGGCGAACGCCTTCGCCCGCAGCGCAGCAAGATGCCGCTCATTGCAAGCGTGGTCGGCGGCCGGGAACTCTTCGCAGGCCCACAGCCCGTGGATCACACCGCCGCGGGCAAGCTCGACGGTCTCATACATGTCAACACACAGATGCTGGACCGCCTGAAACGAGCCGATTGCCTGACCGAATTGCTTTCTGTTTTTGGCATATTCGACGGCGAGGTCCATGACTGCCCGTGCGGCGCCGAGCGCGTCGGCGGCAGTGGCGATCAGCACGTCGTCAATCACCGCTGCTACGTCTTCCGGAGACGCCGCGGCCAGTCGCTGCCCGGGTGCTGCATCGAACGTGATACGGAACTGCTTGCGGGTCTGGTCAATACCACGCTCGCGCGCAACTGAAACCCCGGACGAGGCGGTCCTCACCGCGAAAAGCCCGGTGCCTTCGGAATCCTCGGCTAGTGTCAACAGGACGTCGGCGGCAGCGGCGTCGGGCACCGCGGCGATCTCGCCCCGCAACACGAAGTCGTCGCCATGCCGGCTCGCGGCAACCGAAGCATTCTCGAAGTCCAGGAAGCAGATAGTGGCGATCGTGCTGCCGTCCGCGATCCCGCTCAACAGCTCCGCCGCAGTATCGCCGCCGCCGAGCCGGGTCAGTGCCCGCGTGGCGGCAACCGCGGTCGACAACCACGGCCCCGGATGCAGCCCGGCGCCCAGCTCTTCGGCGACGACGCCGGCCTCGACCATCGTCATGCCGGCCCCGCCGTAGTCCTCAGGTACCAGCAGACCGGTTGTTCCGAGACCTGCAAGGCCACGCCACACCGCTTCATCGGTGCCGGTCGGATCGTCGAGCAGCGGTCGCACATGGTCAGAAATTGATGCCTTCTCGGCGAGAAAGCGCCGCGTGGTGTCGCGCAGCGCTACCTGCTCGTCGGTGAGTTCGAGGTTCATCAGATTTACGCGTCACGCCTCGGCTGTGGCCGGCCGAGGAAATCCGCATCCCTCCTCTGGCAGGTTGTCGGTGGTCGCCCCTAGGTTGTTGCTATGTGCAGGTTTCGGTTGCTTCCCAGCCCTGAGCAGGCGGCCGCATTGGCCAAACATTGTCGTCATGCCCAGTTTGTGTGGAATCTGGCGGTCGAGCAGCAGCGGCACTGGCAGCCGGGCCGTCATGCGCCCGGTTACAACGAGCAGTGTGCCCAGTTGACTGCGGCCCGCGCCGAAAACGAGTGGTTGGCAGCTGGGTCTCAGACCGTCCAGCAGCAGGCGTTGCGGGACTTCGCCCAGGCGATGCGCAACTTTTTCAATGGCACCCACTGTCGCCCGACGTGGCGTAAGGCCGGCAAGCATGAAGGATTTCGGCAGGTCGGGCTCAAACTGCGCCATATCAAGCGGCTGAGCCGCCGCTATGGGCAGGTATGGATACCGAAGGTCGGGCGGGTGCGATTTCGGTGGACCCGCAACGTCGCCAGCACCGTGAAGTCTTACCGAGTCACTCTGGATCGGGCGGGGCGTTGGCACATCGCTTTTGCTGCCATCCCCGAACCGATCCCGGGACCCGGTGATGGCAGCGTAGTAGGTATTGATCGCGGCGTGGCGGTATCGGTCGCGCTGTCCAGTGGGGAACTCCTGCGCGTTCCTGGCCTTAGTGCTGGTGAGGCGACGCGGGTACGGCGGCTGCGGCGGCGTCTGGCGCGGGCGCGACGCGGATCGAACCGGCGAGCACGAACGAAGCTGGCGATTGCGCGGTTGTGTGCCCGCGAAACAGATCGCCGCCGTGACTGGGTGGAAAAGACCACCACCGATTTGGCGCGCCGCTTCGACACCCTCCGGATCGAGAATTTGAATGTGCGTGCTATGACCCGCTCGGCGCACGGGACTCGTGAATGCCCGGGCACCAATGTCGCGCAGAAACAAGGCCTCAACCGTGAGATCAAGCGCCAAGGATGGGGGCTGCTGGTGGCCCGGTTGGAGCACAAGGCCCAGGGGCGGCTCGAACTCGTTACGGCAGCGTATACGTCGCAACGTTGCTTCCACTGTGGGCACGTCGCGCCTGAAAACCGCAAGAGCCAAGCGGTCTTCGAGTGCGTCGCCTGCGGCGCAGGGCCGTGCAACGCTGACGTCAACGCCGCACGCAACATCGCCGCCGGACGGGCGGTGACAGCACGGGGAGACCTTGGCGCTAGCCGGTCCACGAACCGTGAACCTCAACTCTGTCCTCCTGCTGCCTAGGCGACGGGGTTGGAATCCACCGGCTTAAGCCGGTGGAGGACGTCAATTGCGCGGCAACCCGAGTACCCGCTGCGCGGTGATGTTCTTGCTTATCTGAGTTGTGCCGCCCGCGATGGTCAACGAGCGCGACGTCAGACGGTAGTTCGCCCACGGCGCGCCCGCGCCGCGGGTACCCAGCACGTCGAAGGCCAGGGCGGCCAGGTCCTGCCCGATCTCACCCCACACGGTCTTGGCGAGGCTGGCCGAACCCAAGGCAACGATGTCGGGGCCGCCGTGCAGGGTCGCCGAGATCGACCGCTGACACAGGACTTCGAGATACTTGATGCGAACCGCGATTTCGCCGAGGCGCCGCAGCGTCACGGGGTCTGCAAGGGCGCCGCGCGGTTCGTCCTGGGCCGTGGCGAGATCATCCACCAACTCTTCGAGCCTTACCTGCATCTCCGCGTATAACCGGGCGGCCCCCGCCCGCTCATGGCTGAGCGTGGTGGTGGCCACCTCCCAGCCCGCGTTCAGCGGACCGAGCAACGCGTCCGCCGGCACCCGCACGTCGTGAAAGAACACCTCGGCGAAATCGGCGTCACCGTTGAGCGTGATCAGCGGACGGACCTCGATGCCTGGCAGCGTCATGTCGACAATCAGGCAGGAGATCCCCTTGTGCTTCGGTGCGTCGGGATCGGTGCGCACGTACAGCTGGCACCAGTCCGCCCGATGCGCCAGCGAGGTCCAGATCTTCTGGCCGTTGACGACGAAGTCGTCACCATCCCGCACCGCGCGGGTGCGCAGCGCCGCGAGATCGGACCCCGCTTCGGGCTCCGACATTCCCTGACACCAGATGTCGTCGGCGCGCATCATGCGGGGCAGCAGCGTGAGCTTCTGGGACTCGGTCCCGTACTGCATGATGGCCGGCGCGATGTTGTTCAACCCAATGACGTTGAGCGGCATCGGGGCCCGAGCCCGGGTGGTTTCCTCGGTGTAGACCAGTTGCTCGAGAACTGTCGCGCCGCGGCCGCCGTACTCGCGAGGCCAAGAGACGGCGGCCCAGCCCGCGTCGGCCATCGTCCGGCTCCAAGCCCGCAGCATCTCGATTGCGTCGTCGTCGCGTCCGGGGGGCCTACGGGCGGCCACCAGCTCGGCGGTCAGGTTCGCGGACAACCAGTCGCGCAACTCGATGCGGAACTGTTCCACTTCCGCCGGGTACGAGAAGTCCACTTTTCCCTGTCTCTAGCCCTTGAGTCTGCGACCAAGCCGGACTCTACGTTTGAGCAGATATTTGGTCAACAACGTTCGCGACTACGCGCGACGCCGCGAGAGGTCGATCGTATGAGGGGTCCGTCGTATCGTGGCGGCCAGTGCGCGCCCCGGGGACCATTGCGATGGCTTCCCCGGTGAGCAGCGATTGCGATTCGTTCATGAATTCCACCAGGCAGACGCGATCGACGATCGCCCAACGTCCGTCGCGCCGCTCCAGGCGGTCTACGTAGCGACCGCCCGAGATCGTCATGTGGTTCGCCGGTTCCGGTCGGTCCCGACAAACAGATAGTAGGTTTCGGCGTGGGCCTCGTCGCCGTCGACGTCGACGGTGTGGTTCAGCAGATAGTGCTGGTATCGCGTCTGGCTGCTGTGGTAGGCGAGCGCCCAGTCGATGAAATCGTCTACATCGCCGACAAACCCGACGTGGTCGTCGATGGCGCCGTCGTGGTAGGCGGATCGCAGGAGTGCACGATCTTGCCGGTCGATTCCGCGCGCGTAGCGCTGCATGCAGTCGTAAATCTCCGCGCGGTCGGTGAGCCGCCTGACCTCATCTCGTAACTCGTCGTCCACGATCAGCGCCTGTTCAGTTGAGGTGCCGGGAACACGACATCCGCGTTGTCTGGCATCGCGCTGACGCCGCGTCGCTCACACACGTCCAGCACCTCATCGACGATCGATGTGGGCACGAGGAACTTCTCCGTCGACGACATCTGCTCGAGGTGTGCCTCGACGTCTTCCGCCGTCGGCTGGCTCGTGGCGTCCGCCAGCCAACCGTCGCTCAGGCCGACGAACACGCGCGCGTAGCGTCCGGCGGAGGCTGAATAGTTGCGGTGGGTGAACGTGCAGGCACTACTGGCAAGGAACGTCACCAGCGGCACGACGAGTTCGGGCCGGATAGCCCGCATGAAGCCGGATTCGGCGAGGAACTTCTCGTCGCCGACGGTCTCGGTGACCATCCGCGAGAAGCCGGTGGGCATAACGGAATTGGCGAGTATTCCGTGGGCTTCGCCTTCGATCGCGATCACGTTCGTCAACCCCACCAGGCCGGCTTTGGCCGCGGCGTAGTGAGCCTCCATCGGCTGACCGAAAATTCCGGCGGAGGACGAGATGAACACGAACCTTCCGCCCCCGTTGTTCTTCATCGCGCGATACGCGGGCTGAGATAGATAAAAGCCGCCGTCGAGATGCACGCGCAGCATTCGAGTCCACTCTTCGGGTGAGAGGTCCTCGAATGGCACACTGCCGAAGATTCCCGCGTTGCTGACGACGGCGTCGAGCCGCCCGAACGCATCCACGGCCGCGTCGATTATCGATTGGCCGCCCGCAGGACTGTCGACCGAGTCATAGGAGGCGATCGCCGTGCCACCGGCCTTCTTGATCTCGTCGACCACCTCGTCGGCGACACGGGAGTCGGCGCCTTCATCGGGGAGGCCACGCATCGACCCGCCGAGGTCGTTGACGACCACCGCAGCGCCCCGGCGCGCCAGGTCCAGCGCGTACAGCCGACCGAGTCCCCGGCCGGCGCCGGTGACCACCGCCACCCGATCGGTGAAGTCAATCATGGTGTGCTCCTGACTGGATTTCGCTATCTGGGACAACCCGATCCGATTGACTGCGACGGAACCGGACTCTACGTTGGAACAGATATTTGGTCAACGCGGTTTTATGGTCGGAGGTCGAGCGTGCCAAGCGACGCTCTTGGCGACCGGTTGCAGGCCCTCGGGATGTTCGCCTCTGCACTTGCCGGCCGACCCGTGGCGGTCGCCGGGCTGCAACCGGGCGAACTCCCGTGGACGGACGGCCAGACGATTTACGTCGATCCCGCCGCGCGAGGTCGCGCGAGACTCGAGGCACTCAAGGCCGTAGCCGTACAGGCGTCGATGATCGCGGCCGGCAGCCTGGATCCCGACGTCCTGCGTTCCCTGATCCGGCACCCCCGGCTGGCCAGGCGCTACCTGGCGGTCGAGGCTCACCGCGCACTGATCACCAATAGCGATCTGCTACCAGGCATCCTGGCGTCGATGGGCAACCGTGACATCGCGAGTCGCACTGACTCGCCCGCCGTTTCGCTAAGCATTGCCGAGGGACGGGCGGCGATCGACGAACCTGCGCCGGAATTCGGTGTGATCCGCGCGGCGAAGGTGCTCGCCGGATGTTCGCGGACGGCCAAACAACAGGATCGGGAAAGCCCCCGACACGTCCCGCGGGGACGCGGACCGGAGAAACTTGACGAGTTCGACGACGGCGAGATCGACGATTCCGACGATCCAGATATGTTCACCAGCCCGGTTGGCGGCGGCGGCTTCATCGGCAAGTGGCTGAAGAAGATGCTGTCTTCGGCGCGTAAGACCGGTACCGGGGGTGGACCGCCCGGCGCGGATACCCCGACGCATCGCACGAACCGCACGAATTCGGGAATCCGCGGTTTGCAAGCCGTCTCGTCGCTGGCGTCAACCTCGAGCGAGGACGTCGACGACGACGAAGCCAAAACCGCCGCGGACGGCGTGACTTACCCGGAATGGGACGTCACGCATAAGAGCTACCGGCGCGCGTGGTGCACCGTGCGCGAGGTCGAGCCGAAGGTCAAGGTATCGGCGACCCACGCGATCGACGACGCCATCAGCGTGCGGCGTCCGCTGTCGCGACTCGGAATGGGTCTGCACCGTCGCCACCGGCAGTCGCAGGGCGACGACATCGACATCGACGCGGCCGTTGAAGCCCGCGTCGAGGTGCGGGCCGGGTCGGTGCCCGACGAGGCGGTCTATCTCGACAGCCTGCGGCGCAGGCGCGACCTGTCGGTCCTGCTCCTCCTCGATGTGTCGGGGTCGGCGGCGGAGCCCGGGACGGTGGGGCGGACGGTGCACGAACAACAGCGCGCGGCGGCCGCGAACCTCACCGTTGCGCTTCACGACCTGGGTGACCGGGTTGCGCTGTACGCCTATTACTCGCAGGGCCGGCGCGCGGTGAGCATGGTTCCCGTCAAACGATTCGACGACCACCTCGACTCCCAAGTCATGAGGCGGCTGAACAGCCTGGAACCCGGCGCGTACTCCCGCCTCGGCGCGGCCATCCGCCACGGATCGGCGGTCTTGGAGGCACGCGGCGGCACGTCACGGCGGCTGTTGGTGGTGCTGTCCGACGGACTCGCATACGACCACGGATACGAGCGCGCTTACGGCGCCGCGGACGCGCGCCGCGCCCTGACCGAAGCCCGCCACCGCGGCACCGGCTGTGTATGCCTGACGATCGGCGCCGGAACCGACGTGCAATCGCTGCGCAGAGTGTTCGGCAACACCGCGCATGCGACGATCGCGCGTCCAGATCAACTCGCCGGTGTGATTGGACCGCTGTTCCGGTCCGCGCTGCGCTCGGCTCAAGTTAATCGCAGGGTCCGCCGCAGGGTGTCGTGACGAAAACCCGATCGGACGAACTTCGTCCTGATGCCATGTCCTAGAACGCAGTTGGCGTACCAGTGCCACGAACCCGCTCGTCCGGGCACTTGAAACAAACATCTGTTCCGATTAGGCTCCAATCAATTGGCAGAAGGGAAGCTATGGCCAACGAGTCCGGGCTTACGTACCGGAACGGCGCGATCCCCGAGGCGGCGAGCACGCGGCCCTACTACAAGACGATCGGCAGCGAAGAAGCCATCTTCAAGGCGGCATACCGTCAGGGTCTGGCACTCGTCCTGAAGGGGCCGACGGGTTGCGGCAAGACCCGATTCGTCGAGGCGATGGCCTACGATCTTGGCCGGCCGCTGATCACCGTCGCCTGCCATGACGACCTCACCACCGCGGACCTGGTCGGTCGGTATCTGCTGCGGGGCGACGAGACGGTATGGATGGACGGTCCGTTGACCCGGGCGGTGCGCGAAGGAGCGGTCTGCTATCTCGACGAAGTGGTGGAAGCCCGACAGGACACCACCGTGGTGCTGCATCCGCTTGCGGATCACCGGCGGCAGTTGCCCATCGAGCGTCTCGGTATCACGCTGGACGCGGCGCCCGGATTCGGCCTTGTAGTGTCCTACAACCCGGGCTATCAAAGTGTGCTCAAGGACCTCAAGGATTCGACGCGCCAGCGGATGGTCGCCGTCGAATTCGGCTTCCCCGCAGCCGATGTCGAAGAGGGTATCGTCGCACACGAGGCGGGCGTGGACGGTGCCACCGCAGCCGAGCTGGTGCGTTTCGGGCAGGCCATCCGCCGGCTGGAAACCGGCGGGTTGCGTGAGGTTGCGTCGACCCGCGTGCTGATCGCGGCGGGCAAGCTTGTCGCCGAGGGCTTGACCATGCGAGAGGCGGCTCAGGCTGCGATCGCCGGGCCGCTCACGGACGACGTGGCGGTGGGCAAGGGCCTGGGCGAGATGATCAAGATCTATCTGGGCGGGCCTGATGGGTCCGATGATTGACGCTGCCTACCGCCGCCGCTAGGGTCTGAACAAATATTAGGTTTACTCGGCTTGGTTCAAGGATCGCGCGCGTAAGTTTGTCGCCCGGGAGGTCAGATGTCCTACGAAAGCAGCGCAGAACCGATCAAGGTCGGCTACCTGATGGACTTCACGCTGCCGCCAGGGTTCCCCGAGGAGATGCATGCCGACTTCACTCGGTGCTTCGACCTCGTGTTCGCGGAGGCCGTTGAACACGGATCGATGGATCGGCCCGTACAGATGGTCTATCGCGAAGTTGAGGGGTTGCCCAAGGGATCGGTCAAGGCGGTGATCGACGCCTTCGGCGAACTCGTCGACGAAGGCTGTCTGGTGGTGTTCGGGCCGCACATCACCGACAACTGCGTGCCCACCCGCGAAGCGATCGAAGAGCGGTTCAAGGTCCCGGCCATCAGCGTCACCGGCACCGACGACTGGTTGGGCGAATGGACATTCGCCTTCCCACAAGGATCGATGACCGACGAGCCGATCTTCATCGCGGACCTCGTGGCAAAGCGCGGGCTTAACGAGATAGGGGTCCTCGTCGAGCAGAACCTGATCGGCGAGAGCTACCTGAAGAACCTGCGAAGCGCATGCCGGTGCAAGGGCATTCGCATCGTGGCGGAAGCGGCGATCGCGCAGACCGCGCAGGACATCAACGAAGCCGTGCGCACCCTGCATGATGCGAAGGCGGAAGCGATCGTGCACCTGGGGTTCGGCTTCGGGATCGTGTTCATCAACCCCGCGTTGCAGGCCGTCGACTGGGACCCGCCGCGATTCACCACCACGGCCTTCCAGAACGCGTGGGTGAACCCGATCATGTGGAACGCATTCATGGGGTGGATCGGGGTCGACCAGTACGACGAGGAGAATCGGCTGGGCCAGGACTTCCTCGACCGGTACGCCACAAAGTACGGCGGCAGGCGCCCCGAATACTGCGTGCCGGTGGTCAACCGTGACGTTGCCGCCACGCTCGTGCGTGCGTTCACCGATGCGCACCCGCTCAGCCCGCGGGGGGTCAAGGAGGCGCTGGAGCGGGTGAAGATGATGCCCGCCGCCGCGGGCGCGCCCGGCACCCGGGTGTCGTTCGGCAAGTGGACGCGGCGGGCCTGGATGGGTGCGGGCTATCTGGTGGCCCGGACCCTCGATGCCAACGGCGTCAACTCGCATCTGGTCGATCGATTCGGAGAGGAAGGCTGACGGGATGTCCACGGAACAGTCCATACCGGTTGCCGCGGACAAGGAGCCGGCATCCGGCCAACGGGGCGAGAAACGCGGCTGGGGCAGATGGGTCGCCGGCGCTGCCCTCGCGGCGTTGGCGCTCTTCTTCATCGCGAACTGCCGCACCGCCCTCGACCCGCGCGTCGCCAACCCGAACGTGCACGGCCGGCCGCGCCCCGTGAAGTTCCTCTTTGGGCTGGATTACATCACCTTCTTGCAGATTTCCACCGTCATCATGTTGCTCGTGCTGCTGGTGGTGTTCATCAGGGGATGGCGGCGCAATCCGGGTAGTCCGGTGATGTTGATGTTCTTGTGTACCACGCTGATCGTCTGGCAGGACCCGATCATGAACTGGGCTCCGTTCGCGGTCTACAACCCCGACCTCATCCACTGGCCGGAGTCGTGGCCGCTGGTGTCGTTGTCGCCGACCGTCGAACCGTTCGTGGTATTCGGTTACGTGACGTTCTATTTCGGCCCCTACTTCCCGGCGGTCTGGATCCTGCGCAAGCTGCAGGCGAAATACGGGCCCGAGGCCTTCGTGTCGCGGCACCCGTTGGTCAGCCTGGGCCTGTTGACGATGGTGATCGGCTTCGTCTTCGATGCGTGGCTGGAGATACAGCTCGTGCACGCCGGCATGTACATCTACTCGCAGGTGATTCCGTGGGGCTCGGTATTCACCGGCACGACATTCCAATTCCCGCTGATCTGGGAGGCGTTCTCGGTGACCTTCGTGATGGTGCCCGCGGCCATACTCTGCTATCGCGACGACACCGGGAAGTCGGTGGCCGAGAAGCTGGCCGCGAAAGCGAAGATCTTCCCGACACGTCCGGTGCTCGGCACCTTCCTGGTGATGTTCGCCATCATCAACGTGTCCTACCTCGCGTACGGCGCGTGGTTCGCCGCCATCAAGGTCAGCAAAGCGGCGACCTCCGTGGCCTGCCCGTGGCCGTACCCGGAGGCCAAAGTCTATGATCCACAAGGGTTCTACGAGAAGGCGGGTGCCCAAGGTCCGTACTCGGTCGGCATCTGGTCGACCTGGATGAGCGGCGAGCCGAACGGGCGGCCCCACGTCGAACCGCCACCGGCGGGCGAAGGCGCGTGTGCGACCGCGAGCACGAGTGGTTGAGCCGCGCACCGTCGTCATCACCGGCGCGTCCCGCGGACTGGGGTTCGCCTCGACCGTGCGCCTCTACCGTGAAGGCTGGCGGGTGGTTGCGGCGATGCGGACCCCCGACCGGGGGATGCCGTTGCTGCGCGAGGCGACCGGCGCCCGATCCGACGACGACCGGCTGATCGGTGTGCAGCTCGACCTGTTGGACACCGCGTCGATCGCCTCGGCGGCCAAGGCAATCGAAGAAGCCGTTGGCGCACCCTACGCCCTCGTGCACAACGCCGGGATCTCTGCCGCCGGGATGGTGGAGGAGACGGATATGGCGCTGTGGCAGAACATGTTCGCTACCAGCGTCCTCGGCCCGGTCGAACTCACCAAGGCCTTGCTGCCGTCCATGCGGGAAGCGGGCGAGGGGCGCATCGTGCTGGTCTCCAGCGCGGGCGGGGTGCGGGGTCAGCCGGGCACTGCACCGTACTCGGCAGCCAAGGGAGCGCTGGAGCGGTGGGGCGAGTCGATGGCGGTCGAGATTGCACCCTTCGGTCTCGGTGTCACCGTTTTGGTGGCCGGAATGTATGACACCGACATCATCACCGACGCGGGCACCACCGACGATCGCAATTTCGACGGCCCCTACGCCCGGCTGCACAACGCCATGAACACCCGCGGGCGGTTCGCGGTCAGCTTCGCGCGTTCGCCGGAACGGTTCACCGATGGATTGGTAAAGGCGTTGCAGGACAACGGGGCATATCGCCGTCGCGGTGTTGGACCGGATGCCTCCATGCTGCTGGTATCGAACAGGATGCTTCCGGCGATTGGGATGCACCACGTGTCGCGGATCGTGTTGGGCATACCCAAACAGGGTTCGATGCGGGGCGGGGCGTGGCCTTTGACATCGGCCCAGAAGGCAATGGCGCTCGCAGCGCGCGTTCTTCCCGCGCCGGTGTTGCAGCGCTTGGCGTCGCTGGCGGCGAAGCGCCGCCGGGGAAATGAAGGGGACTGAGGAGCAATCATGGAACAGCTTTTCGACGACCTGGAGGACTTCGGCGCCTTCGACGACGCGGTGTCCGGCGACGTGCGCGACCCCTACACCGAATTGGCGCGGCTGCGCCGCGAGGAGCCGATCCAACGCTTGGACGTCTCCGGGATGCCGCATGAGGAGTCCACACCGGTCTTCATCGTGTACCGCTTCGAGGAAGCCCAGCAGATGCTGCGCGACAACGAGACGTTCTCGTCGGCGGGCGTCATCGCGGCGTTCGGGCCGGTGTTGGGCGAACGCGTGATGCTCGGAATGGACGAACCGGTACACGGCCGGCTTCGGTCACTGGTGTCAAAGGCTTTCTCGCAGAAGGCTTTGGCGCGATGGGAGGACGAGTTGGTCGGGCGGGTGGCCAATAGCCTGATCGACGGGTTCGCGGCCAACGGCAAGGCCGACCTGGTCAAGGAATTCACCTTCGATTACCCCAGCCAGATCATCGCGGGCCTGCTCGGCCTGCCGGAGGAGGACTACCCGCAGTTTCAACGCTGGTCCATCTCGTTGCTGAGCTGGATCATGAATCCGGAACGCGGGCTTGCGGCGTCGGCCGCGCTGTGCGACTACTTCGCGCCGATCCTCGAGGACCGCCGCGCCGAACCGAAAGACGATCTGATCAGCGCGCTGGCCCAGGCCGAAATCGACGGCGAGAAGCTCGAGGACGAGGAGATCTACTCGTTTTTGCGCCTGCTGCTGCCCGCCGGAGTGGAGACGACGTACCGGGCGTTGGGCAGCCTGCTTTTCGCGCTGCTGTCGGATCCCGCGCAGTTGGATGCCATCCGCGCGGATCGTTCGCTGCTGCCGCAGGCCATCGAAGAGGGGGTGCGTTGGGAACCGCCCCTGCTGACCATCACCAGGGTCGCCACGTGTGACACCGAACTCGGCGGGGTACCGATACCGGCCGGCTCGACGGTGATGCCGATGCTGGGGGCCGCCAACCGGCAGGAGGACCGCTACTCCGATCCGGACGCGTTCGACATCTTCCGGCCGGCCAGGGCACATCTCGGGTGGGGCCACGGTGTGCACGTCTGCCTCGGCATGCACCTGGCGCGACTTGAGATGCGCACCGCCGTGAACCTGTTGCTCGACCGGCTGCCGAATCTTCGGCTGGACCCCGACGGGGACGACCCGCATATCCGCGGGCAAGTCTTCCGGTCGCCGACCTCGCTGCCGGTGCTGTTCGACCCCGTGCGCCATGTGCACACCACGCCGTAGAAGAGGACGCCCGCATGTTGCCAGTTGCCAATCGGCTAGTTTCCGGTAAGGCTCTCCATAGGGTGCCCTTCTGGCGATGGGCGCCCCGGGTCCCGGCGCTCTGAGCAGCGCCTCGTCGAAAGAGAGCTGAACAAACATGACCGAGGCTGTAAAGGTCCGCTTCGAGCCCAAGATGATGATCGACGGCACGCTCGTCGACGGCCAGGCCGGCACCTTCACCAACATCAACCCGGCAACCGAGGAGAGCCTCGGGGAGGTGGCCGACGCGTCGAAGGAAGACATGCATCGGGCCATCGACGCCGCCCGGCGGGCCTTCGACGAGACGGACTGGTCGACCAACCGCGAGTTGCGCAAGCGCTGCCTGCTGCAGCTGCACGAGGCGATCGAATCGGAGAAGGAAGAGCTGCGCGAGGAACTCATCCTCGAGGTCGGGGCACCCCGCGCCATCACCTACGGGCCCCAGCTGGACGCCCCGCTGGCCGAAGGGCTGCGCTATCCCGCCAAGCTGATCGACGAGTACCCGTGGGAGACCGACCTCGGCGACGTGGTCGTCAGCCTCACCGGCACGCTGACCACCCGCAAGGTCTGGCGCGAACCGGTCGGCGTGGTCGGTGCCATCGTGCCGTGGAACTTCCCCTTCGAAGTCACCATCAACAAGCTCGGCCAGGCATTGGCCACCGGCAACACCGTGGTCCTCAAACCGGCGCCCGACACGCCGTTCAACGCGACCCGCCTGGGCCGGCTGATCGCCGAAAAGACCGACATCCCAGCCGGAGTCGTCAGCGTCGTCACCGCTTCGGACCACCTGGTGGGCGAGGAGCTCACGCTGTCGCCGAAAGTTGACCTGATTTCTTTCACCGGCTCCACCGCGGTCGGGAAACGGATCATGGAAAAAGGCGCGGCGACGTTGAAGCGGCTGTTTCTGGAACTCGGCGGCAAGTCGGCCACCATCGTGCTGGAAGACGCCGACTTCGGGTCGGCATGCGCGATCGGCATCTCGCCGTGCATGCACGCCGGGCAGGGCTGCGCCATTCCCACCAGGATGCTGCTCCCGCGGTCTCGCTACGACGAGGGTGTGGCGATACTCAAGAGCATCTACGAGAACGTCATGCCGGGCGATCCGCAAGACCCCGCTACCCTGACCGGCCCGCTGATCTCGGACAAGCAGCGCAAGCGCGTGCTGGGCTACATCAACAAGGGCGTCGAAGAGGGTGCCACCCCACTGGTCGGTGGGCCCGACGCGTCCACCGGATTCGACAAGGGATTCTTCGTCCGGCCAACGCTTTTCGTCGACGTCGACAACTCCATGACGATCGCGCAGGAAGAGATCTTCGGCCCGGTGCTGGCCGTCATCCCCTTCGACGACGAGGAGGACGCCATCCGCATCGCCAACGACAGCGCCTATGGGTTGGCCGGCAACGTGATGTCGGGTTCGCTGGAGCGCTCGCTGGCGGTGGCGCGGCGGCTGCGAGCGGGCGTGATCGGCGTCAACGGCGGTGCCTGCTACGGCGCCGATACACCGTTCGGTGGCTATAAGGCCAGCGGGGTGGGCCGTCAGAACGGTGTCGCCGGGTTCGACCAGTACACCGAGATCAAGTCCGTGGGCTATCCCGCCGGGTAGGGCCAAAAAGCTTCCCGCAGAAAGGGATAGCGCGTTGGGAGGAGGAACTGGTCGACAGGTCGGCATCCGGGTGATCGACCAGTTCGCCAACCCGTCCCGTTAGCCGGGCGCGATAGGCCGCTTCAAGGTACAGACGATGCTCCACTGGCAGTAGTGGTCCCCAACTTCGTCGTAGTCCTTGAAGTGGTGGGTGACCTGAGTACGTTGCACCGAGGATCCGACAATTTCCCAACCCTTGGGGTTGACCCCTGACGGTGGACACCTAACTGGTGGGACTGCTGGTCCCGCGGGAAGGATGTCCGTATGTCGGGCGAGCGTCGGAAGTACACCCCGGAGTTCCAGGAGCAGGCTGCCCGCCTGGTGATCGAGACGGGCCGGCCGGTAGCGCATGTCGCGGCGGAGATCGGTGTCGGTGAACAAGTGCTGGGGCGTTGGGCGCGCCTCCAACGCCAAGCGGCCGCGGGTGGCGATGCTGGCGCGGTGCTTGATGCTGATGAACGCGCAGAGTTGGAGCGTCTGCGCCGCGAGAATGCCGAATTACGGTTGGACCGTGAGTTTTTGAAAAAAGCCGCGGCCTTCTTCTTCTCCGAGCAGAACCGGTAGAAGCCTACCGGGTGATCGAGGCGGAGAAGGCCACCTACACGGTTAAGCGGATGTGCGAGCTGCTGGAAGTGTCGCGCTCAGGGTTCTACAAATGGCGCAGGTCCCGCGACGGTGCACCGTCGCCGTCGCGGCAGCGGCGTGCTGAGTTGGACGCTAGAGTCGCCGACTTTCACCAGGCCTCCGGTGGCGTCTATGGCGCCCCACGGATCCTGGCCGATCTGCGTGCCGCCGGCACCCGGGTATCGCGCGAGACGGTGGCGGCCTCGCTGCGCCGCCAGGGCCTGGCCGGGATCAGCCCGCGCACGTTCGCGCCGGCCACGACGGTGGTCGACCTGGATGCGCCGATACCCAAAGACCTAGTGAGGCGGCGGTTCGACACCGGTGAGCTGGATCGGGTGTGGACCTCCGACATCACCTACTTGCGTACCGGGCAGGGCTGGCTGTATCTGTGTGCGGTTCGTGACGGCTGTTCACGACGGGTGATCGGCTGGGCGATCGACGAGCACTTGCGCACCGATCTGGTCACCTCGGCGCTGTCGATGGCCGTCGCGATGCGCGGCGAGCTGGCCCGGGAGGTTGTTCTGCACGCTGACCCGGGCAGTACACCTCTGCGGAGCTGGCGCGGTTCGCCAACGCGCATAACCTGGCCCGCTCCATCGGACGCACAGGGGTGTGCTGGGATAACGCTGCGGCCGAATCCTTCTGGGCGACTTTGAAAGTCGAGTTCTACGACCGCTACCTGTGGCCCACCAAGCCGGCGGCTAGGCTCGCTGTCGGCGACGGGATCGAACGGGTCTACAACCGGCGCAGACGCCACTCCGCCCTCGGCATGGTCAGCCCGGTCGAGTACGAAGACCGATGCACTCAGACGGCACAAGCCGCCTGACCCCCGTCCAAAAAACGAGTTCAAGCCCAGGTCAGAACGGCTAGCGGCCGGTGACGCCATCGATGAGCTCCCGCAGGATGTCGGCATGCCCGGCGTGGCGGGCGGTTTCCTCGAGCAGGTGCGCGATGATCCAGCGCAGCGTGACATGGCCGCGGTCATCGGCGATCACGCTCAGTTCGTCGAGGGACGGGGCGTCGGCGATCACCGCGTCAACAGCCGCCCAAGTGCCTCGGTAGGCGGCCAGCGCGGAATCGATGGTTTGGCGTGTTGGTACCGGCGCCGGTTTCTCGCCGCCGGCGAACCGGTGCATGATCCACAACCGCTCGGCGTGGGCTAGGTGTTCGATTAGCCACACCAGCGTGGTGCCGCTGGGCACCGGAGACTGGCGCGCGGCAATCTCAGATACTCCAAAGAGCTTGCGGGTCAGTGACTCCCGCTGATATTGGAGCAAAACAGTGAGGACCTGACGATCGTCACCAAACGATCGGGGTGGCTTCTGATCGGGCATGACCGACATCGTCCAACCGCGGGCGCATCGTCCGCAACCACCCGGTTACGCTAGCCTAAGATGGTCCGCCATACGATCGAGGGCCGACGCTACTCGCGATCGGTATGATCAGACTGGTTGACTTCAAAGGCCAACTGACTCAGACGGCACAAGCCGCCTGACCCCGTGTCCACCAAACGGGTCAAGACCACCCCTCATTCGTGTGCGAGATAAAGGTGCTCTCCCATCGCGGGGGGTACCACGTGTCGTCTGACGCCAGCCACCAACCGGGCCCGGGTGAAGGAGTGCTCAAATCCCGGCACCCTACTTCGCTGATGCCCCGCGAAAAATGAACACCAGATGACGGAAGCGATACGCATTCCCAAAGGCTGCGATCGACCGTAGAAACGGTTTCCGCGTTGTTCGGGCCGGCGGCCGCCGCGAACAAACGTCAGGATCACCGCGGCAAGATGTTGCCCGGGCACCCGCCGACAACCCGCCACACCACCCCGCCCTCCGACCTCCCAACCCCTTGGTTGACAATCGACGGAAGTTCGTCGTCTGAGGACCAGCGTCAAAGGAGACATCACCATGGCTGAAGCCGTCATCGTCGAGGCAGTGCGCTCACCGGTCGGGAAGCGCAACGGCGGACTGTCCGGGGTACACCCGGCGGATCTGTCCGCGCAGGTCCTCAACGGGCTGGTCGACAAGACGGGCATCGACCCCGAAATCGTCGACGACGTCATCTGGGGCTGCGTCATGCAGGCCGGTGAGCAGGCCCTCGACATCGCGCGCACCGCGCTGCTGACGGCCGGCTGGCCGGAGACCGTGCCGGGCGTGACGGTCGACCGCCAGTGCGGCTCCAGCCAGCAGTCCGTCCACTTCGCCGCGGCCGGGGTGGTCGCCGGGCATTACGACGTTGTCGTCGCCGGCGGTGTGGAGTCGATGTCGCGGACCCCGATGGGCTCGTCGCTGGCCAACGGCGGCCGGCCGTACTCCCAGGCTTTCCTCGACCGCTATGACGGCCAGATCCCCAACCAGGGTCTCGGCGCGGAGATGATCGCCGAGCAGTGGGGTCTCGACCGCACCGCGCTGGACGAATTCTCCCTCGCCTCGCACGAGAAGGCCGCCGCGGCACAGGATTCCGGTGCGTTCGATGACCAGATTGTCGGCATTAAGGACCAAGACGGCAATGTCGTGCTCAGGGACGAGGGCATCCGTCGCGGCACGCCGATGGAGAAGATGGCGTCGCTGAAGCCGGCGTTCAAGGAGGACGGTGTGATCCACGCCGGCAACTCCTCGCAGATCTCCGACGGTTCGGCCGCACTCCTGTTCATGTCGGCGGAGAAGGCCAAGTCGTTGGGGCTCAAGCCGCTCGCAAGGGTGCACACCGCGACGCTGGCCGGAGCCAACCCGGTGATCATGCTGACCGCGCCCATCCCGGCGACCCAGAAGGTGCTGAAGAAGTCGGGGCTGAGCATCGGCGACATCGGGGCCTACGAGGTCAACGAGGCGTTCGCGCCCGTCCCGCTCGCATGGTTGAAGGACATCGGCGCCGACGAGAAGAAGCTCAACCCCAACGGCGGCGCGATCGCGCTGGGCCACCCGCTTGGCGGCTCGGGTGCACGGCTGATGACCACGCTGCTCTATCACATGCGGGACAAGGGAATTCGCTACGGCCTGCAGACGATGTGTGAGGGCGGCGGCCAGGCGAACGCCACCATCTTAGAGCTGCTGTGACCGAAGGCGATACCGGCCGGCCGGCGGTGCTGGCCGAACGTCGCGGCAACGTCGCTGTCATCACCATCAACCGGCCGGAGGCCCGCAACGCCATCAACAGCGCGGTCAGCATCGGCGTCGGCGACGCGCTCGACGAGGCGGGGCACGACCCCGACGTGCGTGCCGTGGTCATCACCGGCGCAGGCGACAAGTCGTTCTGCGCCGGTGCCGACCTCAAGGCGATTGCGCGCCGGGAGAACCTGTACCACCCCGACCACGGCGAGTGGGGCTTCGCCGGTTACGTGCACCACTTCATCGACAAGCCGACCATCGCCGCGGTCAACGGCGCCGCGTTCGGCGGCGGCACGGAGATCGCGATGGCCAGCGACCTGGTGGTGGCCACCGAAAGCGCCAAGTTCGGCCTGCCGGAGGTCAAGCGGGGACTCATCGCGGCGGCCGGGGGCGTCTTCCGGATCATGAACCACCTGCCCCGCAAAGTGGCGATGGAACTGCTGATGACCGGAGAGCCGATCGCAGCCTCGGACGCGTGCCGGTGGGGCTTGATCAACCAGGTCGTCACGGAGGGCCCGGTGCTGGACGCCGCGCTGGCGCTCGCCGCACGGATCACCGTCAACGCGCCGCTGTCGGTACAGGCCAGCAAGCGCATCGCCTATGGGGTCGACGACGGCGTCATCGCCGACGAGGAACTCGGCTGGGAGCGCACCATCCGTGAGATGCGCACCCTGCTGAAGTCCGAGGACGCCAGGGAAGGACCGTTGGCCTTCGCCGAGAAGCGGGAACCCGTCTGGAAGGCGCGCTAGCTCCCCAGGACGTTCACCCCCCACCGGAACACGGGGGGCAGCACGACGGACACCGGGACAATGGCCTTGCGCGCCAACGGTGGCGCACTGGCCAGCACCAGCGCGCGGGTGAGCAGCCGGTAGTTGCGGGTCACCCGGTGCCACGCCGCCTCGTACGACGACGGTGTGTCGTTGACGATCGCGTCGACCGCCGCGGCCGCCTGCTTGACCGCGAGGCTGATGCCTTCGCCGGTCAGGGCGTCCTCGTATCCCGCAGCGTCGCCCACCAACAGCACCCGCCCCGCGACCCGCCGCGAAACCACCTGCCGCAGCGGGCCGCAACCCCGGGCCTGCCCGCGGCCGGCGCCCTCGAGCCGGCGGGCCAACCAGGGAAACCAGGCCAGGTCGGGGCGGCCAGGGGACAGAATTGCCACGCCGACCAAGTCCGGTTCCACCGGCGTCACGTACGCCTCACCCCAACGCGACCAGTGCACCTCGACGAAATCCGTCCACGCCGGCACCTTGAAGTGCCACCGCACCCCGTAACGGCGCGGCTTCCCGGCTGTCGCGGTGATGCCGACGGCGTGCCGCACCGGCGAATGCAGCCCGTCGGCCGCCACCAGATACTTCGCGTACACCCCGGCGGCCGCCACCCCGTGCGCGTCCTGCCGGACACCGGTGACCTTCGCCCGAATCCATTCCGTGTCTTGCTCTTTCGCCCGCGCTTCCAACGCCGCGTGCAAGCTGGTCCGCCGCACACCCCGGCCGGGCCCGTTGTTAAATCGCGCCTGCGCCCGACGATGTTCGCTCACGTAGGCGATCCCGTGAAAGGGCATCCCGGCCGGGTCGACGCCGAGCGAGGTCAGCTCCGCCAGGCCGCCCGGCATCAACCCCTCGCCGCACGCTTTGTCGATGGGTCCCTCTCGGGGTTCGACCACTATCACCGAAAGTCCAAGACTCCGCGCGTGTAACGCCGTGGCGAGGCCCCCCGGTCCGCCACCGACGACCAGCAGGTCGGCGTCGTAGTCCGTCATACGTAGCCCAAAGCGGAGTTCTCGACCCGCAGGCGCACCCGCAAAACCAGGGCGTTGGCGAGGGTGAACCCCACCGCGGTCAGCCACGCGGTGTGCACCAACGGCAGCGCCAATCCTTCGGCCACCACAGCAACATAGTTGGGGTGGTGCAGCCACCGGTAGGGGCCTTCTCGCACCAGAGGGGCATCCCGCAACACGATCACCCTCGTGTTCCACCGGTGGCCCAGCGTGCCGATGCACCACCAGCGCAGCCCCTGGCTCAACGCCACCACCGCCAGCATCGGCCAGCCCAGCCACGCGATGAACGGCCGGTGCAGCGCCCACGGTTCGACGACGCAGCCGACCAGCAGTGCCGCGTGAATGACGACCATCGCCACGTAGTGGGGCCGGCCAAACTCCTTGGCGCCCTGTGCGAACGACCACCGCGCGTTGCGCTCGGAGACCACCAGCTCCACCAGGCGTTCGATCCCCACCGCCAGGATCAGCAGGTAATACATGTCTCCACTATCTCAGCGTCATCTCGGTCCAGCGATTCGTCCCGAAAGCACCACGGTAGTGGCGGCGCGTCGGTTCAACCGCCGCCGGCATCGGTCGCGAGCGTAACGTGACGGCGAAAATGCTCGAAAGTAGCCATGGCGTTACGTACACGTCCGGCCCCCGCCGGCACCGCTGAGCGGTCCGCATCTCGCCGGTAGGGTCGACGGTATGGGGATTCTGGTCACCGGGGCCACCGGATATGTGGGATCGCGGCTGGTCACGGCGTTGCTGGCAGAAGGCCAGCAGGTGGTGGCCGCCAGCCGGCACCCGGAACGCCTCAAGGGGTTCGGCTGGTTCGGTGACATCACACCCGTCGCCCTCGACGCGTCCGATCCCCATCACCTTGCCGACAGCGACCCCGGCTGGGCCGGCGGCGACGCGCTGCGCATCCGCCGGCTCGCCCGCTCGATCACCCCTTCCATCGCTCGACCCGGCCTGAGGCTCGTCAACAACGTCCCCGGCCCGCTCGCCGGAGCGCTGCGGACCGGTCTCGACGTCCTGATCGCCCTGACTCCGAAGGTGCACCAGTGAGCCAGTCAGCAAGCCCGAACATCTCCTCGGAGTTTCGCCGCGCCGTCACCAACGTCGCCGTGCCGCGCAACGAACCACCCGGTGTCGTGCGCCGCCGGCGCATCGTCGTCGCGATCACGCTGGTGATCGGCGCCGCGGTGCTGGGGTATTCGCTGCGGCGGCATCCGGGGGAGTCGAGCTTCTATTGGCTGACCATCGTGCTGGCGGCGGTGTGGGTCGCGGGGGCGCTGATTTCGGGGCCGCTGCATCTGGGCGGCATCTGTTGGCGCGGCCGCAACCAACGGCCGGTCATCACGGGGATGACCATCGGTTTGCTCGTGGGCGGCGTATTCGTGGTGGGCGGGCTGATCGTGCGGAAGATTCCGGTCGTCGCCGAACTGATCACCAGGGTCCTGCTGTTCGCCCATCACGGATCGTATTGGTTCATCGTGGTGATCACCGCGGTCAACGCCATCGCGGAGGAGGTCTTCTTTCGCGGCGCGCTTTACAGCGCGCTGGGGCGCCACCGCTACCCGGTGGTCGTTTCGACCCTCCTGTACACGGGCGCCACCATGGCCAGCGGCAACCCGATGCTCGGATTCGCCGCCGTCATCCTCGGGACCGTGTGCGCGTTCGAGCGCCGGGCGACCGGTGGTGTGCTGGCGCCGGTGCTGACCCACGTCGTGTGGGGCCTGATCATGGTGCTGGTGCTGCCCCCGATGTTCGGCGTCTGACCCCCGTTGCCTGACGGATCACCCGCCAGCCGAACCGATCACGTCGCTCGCCAGGGCGCGCAGCCTGGCGCTGCGCGCCGACCGGGCGAAGAACCAGTAAACCCGTCCCGGGATCCCGCTCGGCAAAAAGATCGACCGCTGCGAGTACCGGGTGCCGTGTTCTTGCGGCGTGACCGTGATCTCGAGCCACGCCCGTCCCGACGCCCGCGGCCTCTCGCGTAGCCGCAGCTGCCTGTTCCCCGGATCCCGCTCCTGCATGCTCCAACCCTTTCCCCGCCCGGCCACTAACGCATCGGCGGCCTTCTCCAAGGCCTTCCAGACCTCTTCCGGTGGGGCATTGACCGCCGCGGTCTGCACGTCGGAGTAGACGATCTCACCGGCCCAGTCGGGATCGCTGGGCAAAGCCTCGGCGGGCTCGGAGCGCAACGACGACCACGTGGCGTCGGGCAGGCCCCGCGCCGCCCGGCTGAGCGCCAGCTCAACGGCGCGACGGTAGCCGGTCAGGCCTCCGGGCGGCGGTTCGATGATGCTGTCGATGTCGCGGTTACGCATCACGGCGTCGCATTCCAGCGATTCGATCAGCGGCCGCGCCAGTCCCGGCGGAATGGGCGTCACGGTCCCCACCCAGAGGCTGGCGATCGTCGGCGTGAGAAACGGCAGCACGATCAGATAGCGCTTGCCCAGGCCCGCCACCTCGGCGTAGACCCGCATCATGTCGCCGTACTCCAGTACGTCGGGCCCGCCGATATCCCAGATCCCCGACGACGGCACGGGTGCGGTGGCCGCGGCGACGAGGTAATACAGCACATCGCGGACCGCGATCGGCTGGATCTTGTTGTGCACCCACTTCGGCGTGGTCATCACCGGCAACCGGTCGGTGAGGTGGCGGATCATCTCGAAAGACGCCGATCCCGAACCGATGACGACCCCGGCCTGCAGCACCACAGTTTCGATGCCGGACTCGACGAGGGCGTCACCCACGGCCTTGCGGGACTCCAGATGCGGCGACAGCCTCCCGCCCTCCGGATGCAGCCCACTCAGGTACACCACCCTTCGCACCCCGGTTCGCCGGGCGGCCGTCACGACGTTGCGGACCGCGCGGGCTTCCTCGTCGGCGAAATGCTTCGACGTGCCCATCGAGTGCACGAGGTAGTACACGACATCGATGCCATCGAACGCCGCGATCAGCGAATCGACGTCACCCAGGTCGCCGCGGGCCACCTCCGCCTGTTCCCGCCATGGCACGTCGGCCAGCTTCGCCGGGTTGCGGGCCAGTGCACGGACTCGATGGCCTTCGTCCAGCAATCGCGGCACCAGTCGGGCGCCGATGTAGCCGGTGGCTCCGGTCACCAGACAGCGAACCTGTTCAACCATCGATGCTCCGTTCCTCGTCTGCCAGATATTCGGACCCGACGAAAGAAGGGATTGCCGGTTCGGGCGTAAGTAAGCGCTTTAGCTGTCGGCGAAGTTGGGCGTCCGCCTCTGCTGGAAAGCGGTTGTGCCCTCTTTGAAGTCGTTTGCCCGAAGCAGCTGGGACTGGCCGTCGAATTCCCGCTGCAGGGCCGGATTCAACTCGGTGAGCGTGGCAGCGTTGATCGCGAGCTTGGTCTTGGCGAACGCCACCGCGGGGCCGGCCAGCAGCCTTTCGATCACCTTGTCCACCTCCGCCTCGAAGTCGTCGGCGGGATACACCGCGGTGACCAGGCCCCAGGACAGGGCCTCGGTGGCCGGTAATCGCTCGGGCAGCAGCGCCATCTGCATCGCCCGGATCCGGCCGACCGCGGCCGCGACCAAGGCCGAGGCGCCGCCGTCGGGCATCAAGGCGATCCTGGTAAACGCGAGCATGAAAAACGCCTTCTCCGAAGCCAATACGACGTCACAGGCCAGGGCGATGGAAACGCCGACGCCGGCCGCCGGGCCTTGAACGACGGCGACCACCGGGTGCGGCAGGGCGGCGATGGCCCGTACCAGCCGGTTGATCTCCAGGACAATGTCGTCGGGCGACGACGACCCGCCGCCGGCCAGGTCGTCGGCGCCGATGCCCGCTCCGGAACAGAACCCACGACCCGAACCGCCCAGGCGTACCACCCTGACCCCGGGATCGGTGGCCGCGCGGTCCATCACATCGGCGAGCCCGGTGATCACCGGGGGGCTCAGCGAGTTCAGGCTGTCGGGGCGGTCGATGGTCACCGACAGCACACCGTCGGCCAGCGAGACGGCAAGACCTGCGACGGGTATTAACGAGTCGATCATGCGCTCACCTTAGGTGACCGGGGTGCGCCCCCGCCGAGGGCTGCTGCGAAGATGCCATCGGCCGGTTCTCCGCTGCCGGTCGAGGGCTTCAAAGCAGACGAAAGGTCGGTGGATCGTGGCTGGACCGTTGAGTGGATTGCGCGTTGTCGAGCTGGCCGGCATCGGACCGGGCCCGCACGCCGCGATGATCCTGGGAGACCTCGGGGCCGACGTGGTCCGCGTCGATCGCCCGTCGGGCGGGCCCCGTGGCGCCGCTAAGGACGCCATGCTGCGCAACCGGCGCCTCGTGACGGCCGACCTCAAGTCCGACGCGGGGCGCAACCTCGTCCTGCAACTCGTCGCGAAAGCCGACGTGTTGATCGAGGGTTACCGCCCCGGCGTCACGGAGCGGCTGGGCCTTGGCCCCGAGCAGTGCGCCGAAGTCAACGACCGGCTCGTCTACGCGCGGATGACCGGCTGGGGGCAGAGCGGCCCGCGCAGCCAGCAGGCCGGCCACGACATCAACTACATCTCGCTGAACGGGATCCTGCACTCCATCGGCCGGGTGAACGAGCGCCCCGTGCCGCCGCTGAACCTGGTCGGTGACTTCGGCGGCGGATCCATGTTCTTGCTGGTCGGCATCCTGGCCGCGCTGTGGGAGCGGCAAAGCTCCGGCAGGGGACAGGTCATCGACGCCGCCATGGTCGACGGCTCCAGCGTGCTGATCCAGATGATGTGGGCGATGCGGGGCATGGGCATGTGGTCGGACGTGCGCGGCACGAACATGCTCGACGGCGGCGCTCCCTACTACGACACCTACGAGTGCGCCGACGGCCGCTACGTCGCCGTCGGCGCCATCGAGCCGCAGTTCTACGCGGCCATGCTGGCCGGCTTGGGCTTGGACGCCGCGGACCTGCCCGGACAGAACGACGTCACCCGCTGGCCCGAGCTGCGGGCGGCGCTCACCGAGAGGTTCGCCAGCCGCGACCGCGACCATTGGGCCAAGGTGTTCGCCGACTCCGACGCCTGCGTGACGCCCGTGCTGGCGTTCGGCGAGGTGCACACCGAGCCGCACATCACCGAGCGGAACACCTTCTACGAGGTCGACGGTGGTCTGCAACCGCTGCCCGCGCCGCGGTTCTCCCGCACCGTGCCCGACACTCCGCGGCCCCCCGCGGCGCCCCTGACCGATGTCGAAGCGGTGCTCAGGGACTGGGTATAGGCACCAACCAACTGGTTGGCTGAATTAGGAAGGACTCAGATGGAGATCAGAGACGCCGTAGCCGTCGTCACCGGGGGCGCGTCAGGCCTGGGCCTGGCCACCACCAAACGGCTCCTGGACGCCGGCGCACAGGTGGTGGTCCTGGACCTGCGCGGCGAAGAGGCGGTTGGCGAGCTCGGCGACCGCGCCCACTTCGCGCAGACCGACGTCACCGACGAAGCCGCCGTGGCCAAGGCGCTGGACACGGCCGGGTCGCTCGGACCGCTGCGCATCGTGGTCAACTGCGCCGGAACCGGCAACGCCGTCCGGGTGCTGGGCCGCGACGGCGTCTTCCCGCTCGACGCCTTCCGCAAGGTCGTGGACATCAACCTGGTCGGCACCTTCAACGTGCTGCGGCTGGCGGCCGAGCGGATCTCCAAGACCGAACCCGTCGGCCCCCCGGATTCACCAGAGCGGGGCGTCATCGTCAACACCGCCTCGGTGGCGGCGTTCGACGGCCAGATCGGGCAGGCCGCCTACTCCGCGTCCAAGGGCGGCGTGGTCGGCATGACCCTGCCCATCGCTCGCGACCTGGCCAGCCACCTCATCCGGGTGGTCACCATCGCGCCCGGCCTGTTCGACACGCCGCTGCTGGCCGGGCTGCCGGAGCCCGCCAGGGAGTCACTGGGTAAGCAGGTGCCGCACCCGTCCCGGCTGGGCAAACCGGACGAGTACGGGGCGCTCGCGGTGCACATCATCGAAAACCCGATGCTCAACGGCGAGGTCATCCGACTGGATGGCGCCATCCGGATGGCGCCTCGCTGACCCTGATCCGAGCGCCCCGACAAAACGAAAGCCCCCCGCAGGCAGGGGGCTTTCGTTGCGAACAAAGTCAGACTATCGGCGGAACCATCGACTGACGGCGGGTTCGGCCATTAGCAGCCGGGCGAGCACACTCATGGTCGTACCTCAGCTAGCCGTGGGTAGGGACTGGAAATCTTCGAACTGCTCAGAAGTCTCGCCTTCCACCAGCATGTCGCCGTGGTAGAGGGCCTCGAAGTCAGCTTTGATGACGTCGGCACTCGAGTCGTCGATCCACATGACACTGATCGTATGGGCCGCCTTTAAGGAATCATTGAGTCTCGGTTCGGAAAATTATGGCAATTTACCGACGAGTAGCTTTCGGGGTCGTCGGGCGCGGGATCAGGAACCTGAGCGGCCTGATCGCGGCACAGCTTTTCTGTGCCGGACTCTCACAGCCCTGGCCGGACTCTTAACGCCGCGGCGGTTTGAGATCGAGTGAACCCGGGGCCGGCCGCCTTCGTCGTCATGGCAGAGGCTGTTTGACACCTTTAACTTAGCGTTGGAAAGTTTTCGCCGATTGCGAGCTTGCGGCCAGCGCGGGAGGGCACGGCCTCGGGGAGGGCTTGAACATGCTGCAGCGGATCGCTCGACTGGCCATCGCGGCGCCGCGGCGCATCGTCACGGTCGGGTTCCTGATTTTCATCGCCGCCGCGGTTTTTGGCCTCCCGGTCGCCAAGAGCCTCTCCGCGGGGGGCTTCCAGGATCCTAACTCGGAATCGGCTCGTGCGATCGGTGTGCTGACCGACAAATTCGGGCAGAGCGGTCAGCAGATGTTGATCCTGGTGACCGCGCCGGCGGGCGCCAACAGCGATCAGGCCCGCACGGTGGCCGCCGATCTTGTCGGCGATCTGCAGCATTCGCCCTTGGTCTACAACGTGTCGTCGGCCTGGACCGCGTCGCCGCAGGCCGCGAAAAATCTCGTCAGCACCGACGGGAAGTCGGGCTTGATCGTCGTCAATCTCAAGGGCGGGGAAAACAACGCGCAGAAAAACGCCCAGATCGTGTCCGACGAGTTCGTCCGCGACCGTGACGGCGTGACCGTCCGGGCCGGCGGGCCGGCGACGGAATACGCGCAGATGAACAAGCAGAACCAGGACGACCTCCTGGTGATGGAGGTCATTGCCATCCCACTGAGCTTCGTGGTGCTGGTGTGGGTGTTCGGCGGGCTGCTGGCGGCGGCGCTGCCGATGACCCTCGGCGCACTCGCCGTCGTCGGGTCGATGTCGGTGCTGCGGCTGATCACGTACACCACCGAAGTCTCGATCTTTGCGCTCAACCTCAGCACCGCGCTCGGCCTGGCGTTGGCCATCGACTACACCCTGCTGATCGTCAGCCGGTACCGAGACGAATTGGCGGCGGGCAGTGACAACGACGAGGCGCTGATCCGGACCATGGCCACGGCGGGCCGGACGGTGCTGTTCTCAGCGGTGACCGTGGCGCTGTCCATGTCGGCGACGGCGCTGTTCCCGATGTATTTCCTGAGGTCGTTCGCCTATGCCGGGGTGGCCACCGTGGCCTTCGTCGCCACCGCCTCCATCGTCATCACGCCGGCCGCCATCGCGCTGCTGGGTCCCCGGCTGGACGCGCTGGACGTGCGCCGGCTGGTGCGACGGACGTTGCTTAGAAAGCGCGGGGGTCCCGCTCCGGTGCACAAGCCCGTCGAGCTGGGGGCACCACCCGCTCGCGGGGGACTGTTCTGGTACCGGTCGAGCAAGTTAGTGATGCGCCGCTGGCTGCCGAGCGGTATGGCCGTCGTCGCGCTGCTGGTGCTGCTCGGACTCCCGTTCGCCTCGGTCAAATGGGGCTTCCCCGACGACCGGGTGCTGCCGCGTTCGGCGTCGGCCCATCAGGTCGGTGACCAGATGCGCACCAACTTCACGAACGACTTGGCGACGGCGGTGCCCGTTGTCGTCCCCGACGCGCGGGGCCTGAGCCCGGCTGATCTCGACCAATACGCCGCCGAGCTGTCCCGGGTTCCCGACGTGTCGACGGTGACGGCCCCGAGCGGGACGTTTGTCGGCGGGAGGCGGGTGGGAGCGCCGGCCGCGGCCACCGGGATGGCCGACGGCAGCGCCTTCTTGACCGTCAGCAGCACGGCGCCGTTGTTCTCCCCAGCCTTCGACACCCAGCTCAGGCGGTTGCACGGGGTCGCCGGGCCCGCCGGCCGGACCGTCGAGATGGCCGGTGTCGCGCAGGTCAACCGCGACAGCGTCGACGCCGTGACGGACCGGCTTCCGCTTGTGCTCGGGCTGATGGCCGCCATCACCTTCGTGTTGCTGTTCCTGCTCACCGGCAGTGTGGTGCTGCCGCTGAAGGCGCTGGTCTGCAACGTCCTGTCGTTGACCGCGGCATTCGGTGCGCTGGTGTGGATCTTCCAGGACGGCCATCTCGGCGCGTTGGGGACGACGCCGAGCGGCACGCTGGTGGCGAATATGCCGGTGCTGCTGTTCTGCATCGCGTTCGGGCTTTCCATGGACTACGAGGTGTTCCTGGTCTCCCGGATCCGCGAGTACTGGCTGGCTTCCGGCGCCGCCCGGCCGGCGACACCGACCAAGGCGCGGGCGTACGCCGCCAACGACGAAAGCGTGGCGCTCGGCGTGGCGCGCACGGGCCGGGTGATCACGGCCGCCGCGCTGGTGATGTCGATGTCGTTTGCCGCGCTGATCGCCGCTCACGTGTCGTTCATGCGGATGTTCGGCCTGGGCTTGACGCTGGCCGTGATCGCCGACGCCACCCTGGTCCGGATGGTCCTCGTTCCGGCGTTCATGCACGTAATGGGCCGATGGAACTGGTGGGCGCCCAAGCCGCTCGTGTGGCTGCATGACCGGTTCGGCGTCAGCGAGGCGCCCGACCACGCGACCTCGCAATTTGAGCCGGCGGTGGAACCGTTGCAGCACAACGGGCGCGCGATCACGGAGTCGGTGACCAAGATTGGTTGACGTCTCAACCGAGGGCCTTGCCGCAAGAGGGCCCCGCGGGGATCCGGCGACCGGTGACGACTCTTTTCGGCCCGACGACCCGACCGAAGTCGCCTTGCAATTGTGGAGCGCGGCACACGGGATGGCGGCTACGTTGAACGGGTATTGCCGCACGGATGCCACGCTCCAGAAGCCGGCGGCGCGTGTGGCGGCGCATCGGCAACGGGAGGACCCTTGGACATGAAGCAGGCAGTCGCGTCGAACGTCGACAATCCGTTCTTCGCGCGGATTTGGCCCGTCGTCGCCACCCATGAGGTCGAGGCGATTCGGTCCCTGCGCCGGGAGAATCTGGCCGGCCTGTCGGGCCGGGTGCTGGAGGTGGGCGCCGGCATCGGGACGAACTTCCCCCACTACCCCGATGCGGTCCAGCAGGTGGTGGCTGTTGAGCCGGAGCCGCGGCTGGCGGCCCAGGCCCGCGCCGCGGCCGACGTGGTGCCCGTTCCCGTTGCCGTGACTTCCGAGACCGTGGAGGGCTTCAGCGGTGACGAGCCGTTCGACGCGGTGGTGTGCTCGCTGGTGCTGTGCTCGGTGCGCGAGCCCGGCAGCGTCCTGCAGCAGCTGTATTCGTTACTGCGTCCGGGCGGGGAGCTGCGGTACCTCGAGCATGTGGCGAGCGCCGGTGCGCGCGGCCGGTTCCAGCGGCTTGCCGACGCCACGCTCTGGCCCAGGTTGTTCGGTAACTGCCACACTCATCGCGATACCGAGCGCTCGATCATCGAGGCAGGCTTCGAGGTGGACACGTCTCGGCGCCAGCTCACGTTGCCGATCTGGGCGCCGTTGCCGGTGTCGGAGCTGGCGTTGGGCCGCGCGCGTCGTCCTTATTAGTCGCTACGAGCCTGCGCTCACGGCGTGGTTCGGCGAGCGATTCGCGATCTGTGCGCAGTTTCGACGCCGCTGTTTCAGTTTCGACGCAGGCTCGTTGCTCGAAATTCCAGAGCGTCGCGAACTCGCAGGACGATGTCGGCCGGTCGATCGGCCGCGAGCACCCGGATCACGATCCAGCCAAGCCGTTCTAAGATTTCGCGCCGCCGGACATCGCGTGTGTACTGCCAGCGGTCCAAACGATGGTGCTCGCCGTCATATTCGACTGCGACCATGAGGTCCTTCCATCCCATGTCGAGGTAGTAGACCTGGCCGTCGGCGGTGATCACTGGAATTTGGGTGGTTGGCCGTGGCAAACCCGCTCGGACCAACAAGAGCCGTAGCCAGGTCTCCTTCGGAGACTGCGAACCGGCGTCCACCGAGTCCAGCGCCTCTTCCAGTCTCCTGAGCCCGCGCGCGCCGCGGTGCCGGACTGCTAATTCGGCCACGTCATGGACCTTGACGCCGGTCGCACGCATGAGGGCGTCTATGTGGGCGATCGCGACCCCCGTAGCGCGACGCCGGCCGAGGTCGAATGCGGTGCGTTCCGGCGTCGTTACCGGAACGCCCGCGACCAGGTGGAACTCTTCTCGTGGAAGCTGCACGTCGTAGGTTCGCAAGCCTCGTGGCGGCCGTGCGTTCGACCAGATCAACTCAACGGGCAGGGCTTCGTCCACCCATTTGCAGCCATGCCAGGCAGCCGCGGTCAACCCCGCAAGCACCCCCTGACGGTGCGACCACAGCCAGGCCGCCACGGCGCGGTCGCGCATCGTCAGCTGATGATCTCGTCGGACATAGACGTTGGGAAATAGCGCTCGATATCGCGACCGCAGTTGATGGGGCCGAAGCTTTCCGGTGCTGAGCGCTTCGCTGCCGACAAACGGTTCATCGCCGTACATGACCGGCAGAATCGCCGAATGCGCAGGTGCAGTCCCATCGAAACTGCGCTCAAGGCGCTAGTTTGTGGACGAATCCCGATCTGTGCGCGGGCTCGGGGCCGCTGGCGCAGGCTCGAGACGAGGCCGACTACCTCAGCAGGGCGGGCAGCCGCTCCAACAGGCCGGGTAGGGCCTGGCTCGCGGTCTCGCGCACGCTGATGGTGGCGCTGCGGGACAGCGGTGTGACCTCGGGATTGACCTCGATGACGGCCGTGCCGCGCGATAAGGCCAGCTCGGCCAGCCCGGCCGCCGGGTAGACGAGGGCCGAGGTCCCCACCACCACCATCACGTCGGCGGATTCGGTCGCCTCGACGGCGCGCTGCCACGGCTCGTCGGGCAACGGCTCACCGAACCACACGATGTCGGGCCGGACCAGCCCGCCGCAGTGGCAGACCGGGGGCTCCACCTCCAGCGCCGGCTCGGGCATCTGGGGCAGCCCGCCTGTATAGGGCAAATCGCAACGGGCGCAACGGAAGTCGAAGAGGCTCCCGTGCAGGTGGTGCACCGACGAGCTCCCGGCGCGCTCGTGCAGGTCGTCGACGTTCTGCGTGATGACACTGACCTCGACATGCTTCTGCCAGTCGGCGATGGCGCGGTGTCCGTCATTGGGTTGCACGTTGGCCACCAAATAGTGACGCCACAGGTACCACCCCCAGACGCGCTCGGGATTGTCACGCCACCCCTGGGTACTGGACAGCTCGTACGGGTCGAAGCGGGCCCACAACCCGTTCTTGTCGTCCCGGAACGTCGGCACGCCGCTCTCCGCGGAGATTCCCGCGCCGCTGAGCACAGTCACTCGCATCCCACAAACATAGTCGCGCGTGCGGGATACTGGATGGGTGGAGCTGCGGGATTGGTTACGGGTCGACGTGAAGGCGGGCAAACCGCTGTTCGACCAGCTCAGAAGCCAGGTTATCGACGGAGTCCGGAGCGGCGCGCTGCCGCCCGGGAGCCGGCTTCCGACGGTGCGTGACCTGGCCGGTCAGCTCGGCGTCGCGGCGAACACAGTGGCCCGCGCATATCGTGAGCTGGAGTCGGCGGCGATCGTCGAAACGCGTGGGCGCTTCGGCACTTTCATCTCCCGCTTCGATCCGGCCGACGCCGCGATGGCCGCCGCTGCCAAGGAGTACGTCGGCGTGGCCAGGGCTTTGGGGCTGACCAAGTCCGACGCGATGCGCTACCTGACAAACGTGCCGGACGAGTGAGCTTGGCGCGCCAGGTTAGCGCAACACCTTGGCCAGCGTGCGCAGGTTGCGGGTCGTGGTCGACGACTTGTACCGGGCCTTGCCCATGGTCTTCCCGATCGTGCTGTCCAACGTGCCGCCCTCGGGTACCTGCCAGTAGACGACGCCCTCGCCGCGGCTGACCTTCTCCTCCGGACCGGCAGCCCCGGCCAGCCCTGCGAGCTCGTCGAGCACCGCGGCGTCGGCGACGAACGTGATGTAGGACTGGTAGCCGTCCACTTCGCGCGCGAAGGGGTAGGCCTGTACGAGGCCGCGCACCGTATCGACGTCGTAGACGAGCACCCACGCGTCATAGCCGAACCTCCCGCGCAACGCGGCCTCGGCTTTCTTACGCACCGCGGCGGGTCCGGCGGACGATTCCAGCAGCACGTTGCCGCTCGCCAGGATGGTGCGCACGTTGGTGAATCCGGCGCCGACCAGGGCGTCGGCCACCTCGGCCATTTTGAGGTTGATCCCGCCGACGTTGACGCCGCGCAGGAACGCCGCGTACCTGGTCATGACTCGATTCCATCAGGTTTGCCGCCGCCGGTGCGATCCGGGATCGGCCGCGCGGGCGCGCGACGTACGCTTTCGGCATGGGACGCCAAGTCTTCGACGACAAGCTGTTGGCCGTGATCAGCGGGAACTCCCTCGGGGTGCTGGCCACCATCAAGCGTGACGGGCGCCCGCAGCTGTCGAATGTGCAGTATCATTTCGACCCGCGCAAGCTGTTGATCCAGGTGTCGATCACGGAGCCGCGGGCCAAGACGCGCAACCTGCGCCGCGACCCGCGGGCGTCGATCCTGGTCGACGCCGACGACGGCTGGTCGTATGCCGTCGCCGAAGGCACGGCGGGACTGACCCCGCCCGCGGCCGCGCCGGACGACGACACCGTCGAGGCGCTGATTGCCCTGTACCGCAACATCGCCGGCGAGCACCCGGACTGGGACGACTACCGGCAGGCGATGGTCACCGACCGGCGGGTGCTGCTGACGCTGCCGATCTCCCACGTGTACGGCATGCCCCCGGGCGTCCGATAAGCGCGCCGTCTGACAGACCGGGATCGCAAGTTCAGGCTAGGCTCCCGCTATGGCAGCATCGAAGTCGTCCGAGTCGGCGCCGGAGGACGAAAACAGGCGCAAGTTCCGGGAAGCCCTCGACCGCAAGACGGCGAAGTCGGCGGGCGGGTCCGACCACAAGGACGCCGGCGGCAAGCAGTCGCGGGCGCACGGCCCAGTAGAGGGCCGCCGGGAATTCCGCCGCAAGAGCGGCTGACCCCGGATTCCAGAAGGTCGGCGGCACGGGATGATTCGTACTCCTGGGGCTGACCACGGCCCGCGGCCGCCGGGCTGTGCGCCCGTAATTTCGTCCCGGATCTAAACTGTCTGCGTGCCGAAGCTGCAGCTCGTCCAGGATCTGGGCGCCGACGCCCTGCTGGACGACAATCCGTTCGCCTTGCTCGTCGGCATGCTGCTCGACCAGCAGTAGGCGATTACAACTGTCTGCCCGCCTACAGAAACGCTCGATTGCCGTACCGATCAAGCGAAACGAATTCCCCGACCGGTCTGCGCGTCGTGGGACCGTATCTGCCGATCGGCCAGCCAAGAGGGACCACCGCGCATGGAGTGACGTTCCACGGCAAGCCCAGGACTCGCTTCGCCGCGAACGTGCTCCACAGCGGCATGGTGATCAGCGCCGCGCCCAGTCCGGCCGCACGGGCCGCCAACAAGAGGTTTTGCACCGCGGGATAGATGGAGCCGTAGGCGCTGCTGGCCGCGATCGTTGGATACGGCGCAATGACACCTTTGATGCATGCCACCACGACCACGGGGATGTCGTCGAAGTGGTCAGCCTGCCATCGCACGGCCTTTTCGATGCGAAGCATCTTGTCGTCCATGCGTTTTTGTAGGGTGCGCTTGTAAATCGGCCCGAAGGCATTCATCGCGAGGCGGTTCAGGCGGCCAAGTTTCGCGACAACCTCGCGGTCCTTGACCACGATGAACTCCCAGTTCTGGGCGTTCGAACCAGTCGGCGCCTTCATTGCCAGCTCGAGGATGTGAAGCACCAGCGAGTCGTCAACCGGGTCACTCTTGAGCCGACGGATCGCCCGTTGCGTACGCATCGCCTCTTCGAGCGGCATGGCTAAGGGCTCTTGCTGCGTCATGACCATGATTCCAACACGGTCGGGCCACGCATGGGGCTCTCTCGGGCAAACGCTGAATCGACGGGCTATCTCGCCGCCGCGCTGTCCTAGACTGGCCGGGTGCCGAATCTGCGACTAGCCGGTGATCCTGCCGCTGATGCCCTGCTGGACCAGAGTCCTCTTGCTCTTCTCATAGGTGCATTGCTCGACCAGCAGGTGCCGATGGAGACCGCCTTCGCCGGACCGAAGAAGATCTTCGACCGGATGGGCGGGTTCGACGCCGGGGCGATCGCCGACTACGACCCCGACAAATTCGCGGCGCTGTGCTCGGAAAGGCCTGCCATCCATCGCTTTCCGGGTTCGATGGCCAAGCGCATCCAGGCCCTCGCGCAGATCGTCGTGGACCGCTATGACGGTGACGCGGCACGATTGTGGACGGCCGGCGAGCCCGACGGGAACGAGCTGCTGCGGCGGCTCAAGGGGCTGCCCGGCTTCGGGGAGCAGAAGGCGCGGATCTTTCTGGCACTGCTGGGCAAGCAGTACGGAGTGACGCCGACGGGCTGGCGGGAGGCGGCCGGGGAGTTCGGCCGGCCGGGCACGCACATGTCCGTCGCCGACATCGTCGACGCGGGCTCGCTCGCGCAGGTGCGTTCACACAAGAAGCAGATGAAGGCAGCAGCGAAGGGAAAGGCGGCAACGTGAAGACACACATAACGTGTCCGTGCGGGGAAGCCATCGTCGGCAAGGACGAGGACGAGCTGGTCGAGTTGACCCAGGCTCACCTTGCCGGCGCGCACCCCGGTCTCGACTACGACCGCGACGCGATTCTGTTCATGGCGTACTGACGCCGGCGCGCGTGCCCGGTGACACGCGCACCGACGCCGAACTGTTCACGCCTTAGGGCACCACCGTCGAACCGATGGTGGGTATGAACTGGCATTGCCGTTCCCTGGTGGTGACCTGCCCGAAGATGGTCGACATGATGCTCCCCGATCCGGTGTCGGCGATCGCGGTCAACGTCGTCGGTCCGTCGGCATTGATGTCGGTGCGCGGCTTGAGGGCGGTCGTTCCGGACTTGCCCGTGGTCAGGTTGACCCAGGTGACGTTGAGCGGCAGCTTCTGGACCTCGGCAGGCCCAGGGGTACCGACAGCGGTGAACACGTAGGCGGTCTGCCCGGGTCCCGGGCCGGGAGTCGGTATCTTGGCCGGGCCCGCGACCGAGAGCGCGGTGGCGATTGAGCTGGTGCCGTCCGCAAGGCAATTGGTGCCCATCGAGGGATACATGAAGTCCTGGGTGGGCGGCGCGTCAGGGCCGAAACCCGGAGCCGCGGCGGGTCCGGGAGCGGGTGCCGGGGGCGCCTCCGCGGGTGCGGGTGGCGCCGGAGCGGGTGCCGCCGGTGC
>JARLGR010000121.1 GCA_031292665.1 Mycobacterium sp.
CGAGTTTCACGTGGTCGGCATGCGGAACGGTCCCGGAGCCGTCGGTGTAGATCAACGCCCGTTCGCCCAACTCTGCGCACGCCTCCGAGATCATGGCTACCGTGTCGGCGGGGGATTGGACCGGCGTACTGCCAAAACCGAAGTAGATTGGCGGCGTTCCGGCGGCAATCCATGACGCGATCGAATCGTCCTCGTGCGCTCCCAGTTCCAAGGTCAGCACGCCGACGAAGGGTCGGCGGCCATTCCACTCCGCTGAGAGCCCCGGAAACAGTGCCTGGTCGTAGGCTTGGATCTCGAGCGCCCCCTGTTCGGCCATCCGTTGCGCCGCGGGAGCGGCCGCCTTGGGCAGTCCCAGCTCACGGCGCTGTGCGTCCTCGTTCTCCTTGGTGATGTGTGAATACAGCCACCAACCGGCTTTCAACGTCGCGCGGACCGCGGGGGCGGGCGACGGTAGAAAAGGAAGCCCAATTTGCCCGTTGACCCGCACCGGAAAGTGATGCAGCCCGGCCACCGGAATGCCTTGGTACTCCGCGACATTCGCCACGACCCCGTGGTAGGTCTGGCCCGTCAACAGCAGATCGGCGCCGTCCGCCATCGAGGTGAGCGTCCGGCTCATCTCCGCCCAGCCTTCGACGAAGAGATCCCTGCCGTCGCGCAGCAGGTTGAGTGGATTCTGAATCTTGAAGGCGTTGTGGGTGTAATCCGCGACCGCGACGACTTGCTCACGCGTGTCCGGACCGTAGGCGACGGCGGAAAGGCCGGCCGACTCGACGAAGCCAACCAGATTGGGCGGGACCGCTATTCGAACTTCGTGTCCACGGCGCTGCAACTCCACGCCAACTGTGGCGCAGGGCTCTACGTCGCCGCGAGTTCCGTGGGCGGCCAACACAAACTTCATCGGCGGAACTTTCAGTCGCCGTCCGCGTAGGCCGGTGCTTCGATGACTACCGGGCTACGCGAACCGGAACCACCGTCATGCTGCCCGCGACCACCCGGTCGAACACCGATTTCATCTGTTCCGTGAAGCGAATCACGGACTCCCTGGCGATCGGATTGTTCGGGTAGGACACCATGATCGAGACCTCATCGAACAGACGGAAAACCGTCGAGTACATGTAGGCCGGGCTCCTGCCGTCGGTGAAGGCGGTCGCGTTCACCTCATCCAGTGCGGTGGCGACGATGGCCGAGAGGGGAGGGAGACCCGCGTCCATGTAGCTCATCATGGTGAACTGTGGCCCGTACTTCTTCAGCCACGGGGCCAACTCCAACACGCGATCGTAGGGCACATTCGCGCAGCCCAAGTTCGCGTCGAAGGACGCCTGGGCGGAGCGGGCGGTTTCCTCGAAGGAGTTCGGGTCGACGCGAACCGTGAACGGCACCACGCCGGTGAACCAACCCACCGTCATGAAATCCGCAGGATTCTTGCGCTTGTCGGTCGGAGTCAGCCCGTAGTACGTTTCCGCGCCTGACAGTTCGTAGTTGGCAATGGCCGCGCAGGCGAACAAGCCACCGCTGAACCGGGCACCGGCTCGCTGGCACAGGGCTTCGAAATGCGCCGTCTGGTCGGGGCCGAGCAGCTGCTGCACGTGAACGTCCCCGCCGCACGGTATGGACTGATCACCAAGCGGCAGTGGGAAATCCGGCAGCGTCCCGCCGTTGGCCTCGGCGAACTCCACCCACTTGCGCACCTCCGGCGAATCCAACGTCATGGACGCCACCGTTTGGTGCTCCCGCATGCAGAACTCGTCATAGCTGGCCGCCGGCGGCAGCGTCACCGGTGCCTTGCCCTCCAGGATGGCGTTGTAGTTCATCACGATCTCGACATACAGGCCGGCGATCAGCATCGGGTCACAGTGGAGATGGTCGACAACCGCGTATAGCGCGAAGCGGTCCTCGTACTGGATGATGCCGAACCTGAAGCAATCCCACTGCAGCGGATCAGGCGTGGCCAATACGTGGTCTTGCCATTCGGGCTGCGTGAGCACGCCGTACTGCTTCGCGACGAACTGGATGTCGCGCGGGTTCTTCATGGTGTGCCGGATGATGGTCTTCTCATCCTTGTATTCGAACCAGCTGTGATACGTCGCGTGGCGCCGAATGTGCGCGTTGATCACGTAGGTCATCGCGCGGATGTCGCACTTGCCCGGCACGTCCCAGGAGCCCATGACGGCCCGCGAGTAGTCGAGGCCGCGCTCGCGGAATTCGACAAAACCGCGGAGGTGACCTGCCTGCATCGAGCTGGGCGGCACGGGGCTGACGGGCGCCTGCGCCGCTTTGGCGATGCAGCCGGGCGTTGGCTGCCACGTCACGACAGTGCCCGAACCCGGGTCCCAGTCGTAGGCATTACCGACCCGCAGGCTGTCGTGCTCGGAGCCTCCACCGATGAACACGTTTCCCTCCTCTGTTCCAACCCCAGCAGTGCAGGTCATTTCGGCCTCATCACCCTCGTCGTTACGCAGGAGCGCCCTCTTTGGGCGCCAACTTGTCGACCAGGTGATCCGCCAACCCCCGAACGGTCGTGATGTCGGCCGAGGTGATGCGCACTCCGGTCTGGGATTCGATATGCGTGCGCAGTTCGAGGTTGCCCAGCGAGTCCAGTCCGTACTCGGACAGCGGATGGTCGGGATCGATGTTGCGGCGCAGGATCAGACCGATCTGCTCGGAGAGCAGACGCCGCAGCCGGCTGGGCCACTCATCGAGCGGCAGGTCGGCCAGTTCGGCACGCAATTTGCTTGAGCCCGAACGCTTTTCTCCCGCGGTCTTGAACATCTCGAGGAACTTGCTGCGTTCCGCGAAGGACGAGATCCACGGCGTGCCGATGAGCGGGGTGTAGCCCGTGTAGGCGCGGTCGTGGCGCAGCAGCGACTCGAACGCATAGGCGCCCTCGTCGGGAGTGATCGCCGCGCCGGTGCCCTCGGCAAACCCTGCGCCCCGGCCGATCTCGCCCCAGGCGCCCCAGGCGATCGCGGTGGCCGGCAGGCCCTGCGCGCGCCGCCAGTAGGTGAAGGCGTCCAGCCAGCTGTTGGCCGCGGCGTAGGCGCCCTGACCCGGCGAGCCCAGCAGGGCGGCCGCCGAGGAGAAGGAGCAGAACCAGTCCAGGTGCGTCGATGCGGTGGCCTGGTGCAGGTTCCACGCGCCGTACACCTTGGGCGCCCAGTCGCGGTCGACCAACTCGTCGGTGATGTTGGTCAACGTGGCGTCCTCGACCACCGCGGCGGCGTGCAGCACGCCCCGCAACGGAAGTCCCGTCGCGGTGGCCGTGGACACCAACCGTTCCGCGGTGTCGGCCTGGGCGATGTCGCCGCACTCCACCATCACGTCGGAGCCGATCGAACGGACGAGTTCGATTGTCTCCAAAGCCTTCAGCGTGGGCTGGGAGCGGGAGCTGAGCACGATCCGCCCGGCGCCGGCGGCGGCCATCTTCTCGGCCAGGAACAGGCCCAGGCCACCCAGGCCGCCGGTGATGATGTAGGAGCCGTCGCGGCGGAACACCGGCACCTGCTCGGGCGGCAACACCACGCTGCTGCGTCCGGCGTGCGGGATGTCGAGGATGAGCTTGCCGGTGTGTTCGGCCGCGCTCATCACCCGGATCGCCGTGGCCGCCTCGGCCAGCGGGTAGTGCGTGCTCTCGGGCATCGGCAGCCTGCCTTCGGCGGTCAACTTGTACACCGTGCCGAGGATCTCGCTGACCTCTTGCGGGTGGCTGACCGACATCAGGCCCAGGTCGACACCCCAGAACGCGAGGTTGCGACGGAACGGGAAGAGGCCCAGCTTGGTGTCGCCGTAGATGTCACGCTTGCCGATCTCGACGAACCGCCCACCGAGCGCGAGCAGTTTGAGCCCCGCCAATTGTGCGGCGCCCGTGACCGAGTTGAGCACGATGTCGACGCCGTAGCCGTCGGTGTCGCGACGGACCTGGTCGGCGAACTCGACGCTGCGCGAGTCGTAGACATGCTCAATGCCCATGTCCCGCAACAGCTGTCGACGCCGCTCGCTGCCGGCGGTGGCGAAGATCTCGGCCCCTGCCGTGCGGGCGATGGCGATCGCGGCCTGGCCGACGCCGCCGGTTCCGGAGTGGATCAGCACCTTGTCACCGGCCTTGATGCGGGCCAAGTCGTTCAGCCCGTACCAGGCGGTGGCGTGCGCGGTGGTCACCGCCGCGGCCTGGGCATCGGTCAGCCCGGCCGGCAGCGTCGTGGCCAGGCGCGCGTCACAGGTGACGAAGGTGGCCCAGCAGCCGTTGGGCGACATGCCGCCGACGTGGTCGCCGACCTGGTGGTTGATGACGTCGGGTCCGACGGCGGTCACCACGCCGGCGAAGTCGGTCCCCAGCTTCGGCAGGATTCCGTCGAGGCTCTGGTAGCGGCCGAAGGCGTTGAGGACATCGGCGAAGTTGATGCTCGACGCGGTCACCGCGACTTCGATCTGTCCGGGTCCCGGCGGCACCCGGTCGAACGCGGCGAACTCCATCGTCTGCAGGTCACCCGGCATCCGAATCTGCATGCGCATCCCGTCGCTCTCGTGCACCGCGACGGTCGTCTGCCGCTCCTCGGGCCGCAGGGGGGAGGGGCACAGGCGCGCCGTGTACCACTCGTCGTTGCGCCAGGCCGTCTCGTCCTCGTCCGTTCCGGCCAGCAGCAGCTGGCGAACCACCTGCTCGGCGCTGGTCTGCTCGTCAACGTCGATGTGGGTGGTGTGCAGGTGCGGGTGCTCGGCACCGATCACCCGCAGCAGGCCGCGCAGGCCGCCCTGCTCGAGGTTGGGCAGGTCTTCGGGCAGCACCGTCTGCGCGTTCCTCGTGACGACGTACAGGCGGGGCGCCTCGCCCTGGATCTCCGGCAGCTCGCGGGCGATGCGCACCGCGTGACGGACGTAATCACCGGCGCGGACGGGCGACTCCTCGTCAGGGTTGCCGTTCTTCGCCGCGGTGAGCAACACCACGCCGGAGAATCCGCCGCGAGCGATCTGGTCGTGCAGCCGCCCGGCCATGGCCGCGTGGTCTGCGTCCCGCGGCCAGGACAGCGTCGCGCAGTCGGCGTCGTGCAGCTTCAGCGCATCGGTGTACGCCGTGGCGACCAGATCGGCAGCGTCGGACGTGCTGACCAGCAGCCAGGACCCCGCCTCGGCGGTCGCCACCTCGGGCAGCTCTCGTTGCTGCCATTCGACCGTCAGCAGCCGTTCGCTCATCACGCGGGCCCGCTCACCGCTGGGCGAGACGCCGCTGCCCATCTGCAGCCCGCGGACGGCCAGCAGGACGGTCCCGTGCTTGTCCAGGATGTCGAGGTCGGCCTCGACTGCGCCGCCGGTCGCCGCGGTCACCCGCGAGTAGCAATAGCGGGCCGCGTGGACCGGGCCGTAGGTCCGCAGCTCGCGGACGCCCAGCGGCAGTAGCAGACCGCCCAGGCTGGCGCTCGCGACACTGGGGTGCGCGGCCACGGACTGGAAGCATGCGTCCAGCAGTGCCGGGTGTACGTCATAGTTTGTCTGCTGCGTGCGGATGACGCTGGGCAGCCCGATCTCGGCCAGCACCGAGGTGCCGGTTTCTTCGGCGGTGTGCGCGGCGGCCAGGCCCGTGAAGGCCGGACCGTACTGAATCCCGCACATGTCCATGGCGTCTCGAAGGTCGGAGCCTTCGATGCGGCTGGGGTGCGCGGCCAGCAGCGCCTCGAGGTCGTGGGTGGGGGGCTGGTTGTCTTCCGCAGCGTCCTTCTCCAGGGCGTGCAGGACCGCCGAAGCGCGGCGTGCCTGCACCCCGTCCTGGTTGGTCTCCACCGCAAAGGTGAGGGTGCCCGGCACCTCCTCGGTGGCGGTAAGGCTGATCTGGGTCTCGTCATCCAGAAGCAGCATCTGCTCGAAGCGGACATCGCGAACCGCGGACGCCTCGCCGAAGACGGTGCGGGCGGCGCCCAGCGCCATCTCGCAGTAGGCGGCCCCCGGCAGGGCGGCGGTGCCATGGACCTTGTGGTCGGCCAGCCAGGGCAGCGTCGCGGTCCCGATCTCGCCCTGCCAGACGTGGCGTTCGGGCTCCTCGGGCAGGCGCACGTGCTGACCCATGAGCGGGTGCACCGCGACGCTGGACCGCAGCGCGCCCGAGCTGTGCCCTTCGCGGCTCAACAGCAAGGTCCGGTGGGTCCAGGACGCCAGGGGAGCGTCGACGAGGTGCCCGCTGGGGTAGAGCACGGAGAAGTCGATCGTGGCACCGGTGGCGAACAGGTCGCCCAGCAAGCCGCGCATCCCGTCGGGCAGCGGCTGCTCGCGGCGCATGGCGGCAAGGGCCGCCACCGTAATGTCGAGGCTGCGGGCGGTCTGGTCGACTGCCAGGGTCAGCAGCGGGTGCGGTGACAGCTCACCGAACACCCGGTAGCCGTCTTCCAGCGCCGCCTGCACCGCGGCGGCGAAGCGAACCGTGTGGCGCAGGTTGTCGACCCAGTAGTTGGCGTCGCAGTACGGCTCCTCGCGCGGGTCGAACGAGGTGGCCGAATAGTACGGAATCTCCGGGGTCAGCGGCTCGATCTCCGCCAGCACGTCGTACAGCTCGTCGAGGATGGGATCGACCTGCGGCGAGTGCGATGCCACGTCGACGGCCACCTCGCGGGCCATCACCTCGCGCTGCTCCCACGCCGCAACCAGCTCGCGGACCGTCTCGGTCGCACCGCCGATCACGGTGGACTGCGGAGACGCCACCACCGCGACCACGGCGTCGTCGACACCGCGGGCCATCAGCTCGGAGAGCACCTCCTGGGCGGGCAATTCCACCGACGCCATCGCGCCGGATCCGGCGATCTTGGTCATGAGTTTCGAGCGCCGGCAGATGACGCGCACACCGTCCTCGAGCGAGAGCGCTCCCGCGACCACCGCGGCGGCGGCCTCACCCATCGAGTGGCCGATGACGGCGCCCGGCTGGACCCCGTAGGACTTCATCGTGGCCCCGAGCGCGACCTGCATGGCGAAGATGGTCGGCTGCACCCGGTCGATGCCGGTCACCTTCTCGGCAGCGGTTAGCGCCTCGGTCACCGAAAAGCCGGACTCCGTGGCGATCAGCGGCTCGAGCCGGGCGATGGCCGCGGCGAACGCGGGTTCGTTGGCCAGCAGGTCCGAGCCCATGGCGGCCCACTGCGATCCCTGGCCGGAGAACACCCAAACCGGGCCCCGTTCCTCCTGGCCGACCACTTCCTGGTAGATGGCGTCCCCGTTGGCGACCTCTCGCAGCGCCGCAATCAGCTCTTCGTTGTTGGCGGCCAACACCGTCGTCCGCACCGACCGGTGTCCGCGCCGGCGAGCGAGCGTGTAGGCGAGGTCTGGCGTCGCCAGCTTGCACCCCTGCGCCTCGACCCAGTCCGCCAGTCGCTCGGCGGTGTCGCACAGTCCCTCGGCCGACGACGACGACAGCGGGAACAGCATCTTCCCGGCGCGGCTCGGCAGGACGGCCGCGCCGTTGCGGGAAAGGGGCACCGGGGCCTGCTCGATGATGGCGTGCACGTTCGTTCCGGAGATGCCGTATGCCGACACCGCCGCACGCCGGGGCTGACCGCCGCCCAGCGGCCACGCCGTGGTGTCCTGCGGCACGAACAGTCCGGTCTCAATCCGGGCCATCTCGTCGGGCAGGGCCTCGAAGTGAAGGTTCTTGGGGACCACACCGTGCTGGACGGACAAAACCGCTTTCATCATCCCGAGCGCACCGGCGGCGGCCTGGGTGTGCCCGAAGTTGGTCTTGGAAGCCCCGAGCACGCAGGGATTGCCGATGCCGTACACCTCGGCGAGGCTCGAGAATTCGATCGGGTCACCGACCGTTGTGCCGGTGCCGTGCGCCTCGACCATCCCGACGGTCCCGGAGTCCACGCCCGCCGCGGCGAGCGCCGCGCGGTACACCGCGGCCTGCGCCTCGCCCGAGGGCATCGCGATGTTCATGGTGTGGCCGTCCTGGTTGGCGGCCGTGGCGCGGATCACACCCAGGATCCGGTCGCCGTCGCGCTGCGCATCCGGCAGGCGCTTGAGCAGCAGCACCACGCAGCCCTCGCCGGACACGAAGCCGTCGGCCTTGACGTCGAACGCAAAGCAGTGTCCGGTGCCCGACAGCATGCCGCCCGCCGACGCGGAGGCCGACCTGCGCGGCTCCATCATCACGTTGACGCCGCCGGCGAACGCCAGCTCGCTTTCGCCGTCGTTCAGGCTGCGGCAGGCCTGGTGGATGGCGAACAGACCCGAGGAGCAAGCGGTGTCCACGGTGGAGGCGGGGCCATGAAGCCCGAGCGCGTAGGAGATGCGCCCAGACGCCATGCAGGAGATCGTGCCGGGATTTCCATACGGCCCATCGAAGGCGTCGGTGGCGGCGTGCACGAATTGGTAGTCGCCGTAATTCAATCCGACGAAGACGCCGGTCTGCTTGTCGATGGTGTCCTTGGTGAGACCGGCGTGTTCCATGGCCTCCCAGGCGGTTTCCATGAGCAGCCGGTGCTGGGGGTCCATCGCCGTGGCTTCTTTTTCGGTGATGCCGAAGAACTCCGGGTCGAAGTCGCCCACGTCGTTCAGGAACGAGCCCCACTTGCAGACGGACCGCCCGGGAACACCCGGCTCGGGGTCGTAGTAGTAGTCGACATCCCAACGGTCGCCGGGAACTTCCTTGACAAGGTCATCCCCCCGCAGCAACGCTTCCCAAAAGAGGTCAGGGGAGTTGATGCCTCCCGGCAGCCGGCATGCCATCCCGATGACAGCTACCGGAGTCGCTCCTGCCCTATCCACTCGCCTTCACCTCTCCTTGCCTATGCACAAGTTCATATCACTGCTGGAAGCTCTTATCAGGGCTTCGAGAAATATCGCCGAGTTTTTCTGTCCGAAGTGCGAAGTGCCCCCACCCCGCGCGAAAACCCCACGACCCCCCTATCGAACGAAACTTAAGTAGTTACCCGTTCTGGAGCGTAGCGGCTTAGCTCGAAGCACGTGGAAAAATCGGGCGTACGTACAAAAAAAATTAACACGGTTCCCATGCGTGGGAGTGGCTTTCGAAGTGTGACTGATCCAACACTCAAGAGGTTCAGATCGTGACCTTCGCGTTACGGTGATGTTATAGCCGCAGCTAGAGGCGTTGTGTGCCAACGGCGTCCGGGATGTTCGCATCGTGCTGATCTTTTCGCCCCGCTGGGCGAAAGCGCAGCCGGGGGACCGACGACTCACGGTGGCCCGTATGCGGGCCGACGTCGTGTAACGGGGAGGAGGGGGGCAGAAGCGTAGGCTTGCTAACGATCGGCCGACCATCGAGCAGCGAATAAGCCTAACCCCGAGAAAGGTTCAGGCAGCCGGAAAAATAGATGCGTCGAAACGTCGCATCGCAGATGCCCAATCGCGCCATGTTAGGGCGCATTACGGAACCGCGTGTGAAAATGAACAATTTCTTATCATTGCAAGTTGAGACGGGCGTTGCAGGGTACCGGAGGGTGGGCCCGCTGACCCGGTGCCACGCCGTATCGGATGCTTGCTGAGCCGACTGCGGC
>JARLGR010000122.1 GCA_031292665.1 Mycobacterium sp.
CACACGGCCAGCGCCTGGTGGTTCGACATGGGCATGTTGGTGGCGCTGAGCTTGATCTATCTCTGCTTCGTGCGCTGGAAGATCCGACTCAAGGGCGGCTGATACGTGCTAGGCGCCTTTGCGCACCGCCTCGTCGGCGGCGGCGCGCATGCGATCCGACAATTGCAGGAGACCATGCTCGCCCACCCCATTTGGCAGGGTGTAAGCGAGTTGCCGTAACTCGATGGCGCAGTCGCGCAACTGCTGGCGCAGGCGCGTCTCAACGGTGGGCATGAGTCCCTCCCTACGAGCGAGAACCGAATACCGAGATCTTCCCAGCCCGGCCACCTGTCCGCGACGGCCCGGAGGCGTGTTAACGGGAGTTTGACAGGGTTTTTACAGTTGGGCCGCCCCGCGGGCGTAGGCGAATGACGACGTACCCTTTCGACGGATGCGGCACTGGCGGCGACGACCCGGCCGGGCCGCTTCATGACTCGTCGGGATAGTCCAATCCGACGCGCAGCAGCGCAGCCGGGCGGACGACGCCGTCGGGGGGAGCGGTGGTGCCGCCGTCGGTTGTGACGTAGGCGACGCGGCCGTGATCGTCGGATCCGCGTCCCCACGCGGCGCTGGACGGCCCGACGAGGGTGTCGTCGAACGGGTCGCCGGCGATGTGGCGGACCTCGCTGCCGTGCCGCGGCGCCAGCGGTACGCGGTCGATCGTGTTGGCGCGATGCCTTGTGACGTAAGCGAATCCGGCCTCCTCGTCGAGGCAGAAGTCGTCGGCGTTGTCGATGGCGGCGACGAACTGCACCGGCCCGGCCGGATCTAGGGTAGCCACATCGACGGGGACGCGCATGAACACCTTCTGCGCGGTCGAGGTGTAGTACAGGTAGCCGGTCTGCTCGCCGTAGCGCACGCCATTGACACCGGGTTGCGGTGGGGGAGGCACGCCGCTGTCGGGGTCGAACGCCATGGTGTCGTCCGCAAGCCACACCCGGGCCGTGGCGCCGCGGGTGTCGTCGGCTAGGTCGACACGCCAGATGAGTCCGGCGAAGCAGTCGGCGATCGCCAACACGTTCGGCCCGAGCAGGCAGCTGCCGTTGAGGGCGCGGACGGGATCGTCAAAGGAGCAGATGACCTCCGGCGAAACCGGCACACCCGGTGTCCACCCGGTGAAATCGATTTGCGCTAGATGTGATTCGTGGGTGGTGTAGCCCTCGGTGAGGCTGATGATGAACACGTCGGGGGCGACCTCGGCGATGCCGGTGGGCGGGTGCTCGAAGGTGTGCACCAGGACCGGTTCGACCACGACACCGGGGTCGGCGGGCGGGACCCACCACAGTCTCTTTTGCACGAGCTCGGTGATGAGGATGGACTCGTCTGCGCGCACGGCGAGGTTCTCCGGGAAGAACCACCGCGGGAAGAAGGCGACCGGAGTCAACGTGACGGTGGGCAGCGGAGCAAGGGCCATGATTACTGATCAAATCCCTCTGCGTTGGCCGGAACATCGAAGGAGTTCAGTGTCATACAGACCATGGTGAACCAGCCCAGCAGCACCGCGACGTCGACGATCCCCGCGTCACCAAGCAGCTCGCGGGCACGGCGGTACAGGCCCAGCGGGACGATGCGCGCGGCCACCAACGCCGACGCCAGCTCGTGTACCACCTGCTGTCGTGGGTCGTCGAATGACGTTGGCAGCCCTGCGATCAACGCCTCGACGTGTCGCGGGTCCAGGTGGCCGTCGCGCTCGCCGATGATCTCGTGCTCGTAATTGGCGTACGCGCTGCGCCACCGGCCGTTGACGATATTGGTTGCGATCTCGCTCTCGGCCTTGGTCAACGTTGACTCGCGCTGGAAGTACGCGCCGGTCGGCACGATGGTCTTGGACAATCTGGGGTTGGCTGGCCAGATCTTGTGAGGGCCGGGCACCAGCCCGCGCAGTTCCCGGGTGAACTCATAGGCCTCGCGCATCTCGGGCGACATGCCGTCGACCTGTGTCTCGATGAACTGGCCGAAGGTGCCGAAGAATTCCTCGCGGTTGGCGAGTCGGCGGTGCAGGAGGTCGGCATCCCCATCGCGATCCGCTAGGTAATCCCGATAGCCCTCGACCCCCGTGCGGCTCAGGGTTCCTCCATTCCTCGGACGATGGTTTTCACATACCGATCCAGCAGCGTGGCCCGTGCCGGCGACGCCGGTCCGACAGTAACCAGTAACGCAATGAACCCGGTCAAGAAGATCACCCCGAGTTCGCCCGCATCGAGATTCCGGGAGACCCGTTGTGCAATTTGGGCATCGGTGATCGCTGCTGTGACGAACCCGGCCAGCGGATGTTCCCCCAACTCGTCCACGACCGGTCTTGTCGCCACGAAGTGCAACCCCAGCATGTCCCGGAAGATAACCGGGCCCATCCGCCGCTCGGCGTCAAGCACCTCACGCACCAGAAGCTTGAGCAGTGACAGCAAATCGTCACGCCGGGTTGTCTGACAAGTGAGTTTTCCGACGATCCGGGTTTCCTCGGCGCGTTCCAACTCGACCAGCACGTGCTCCTTGGTCGGGAAGTGAAAGTAGAACGTCCCACGTGCCACCCCGACCGCTGCGGCGATCGTTGCGACGTCCGTTCCCGCCAGCCCCGATCGGCCGATCTCGGCGACCGCGGCGTCGAACAAGCGGGCCCGCGTCTGAAGCCGTTGCGCATCCCTGGCGCTTACAGCCGGGGGAGCTGCTTCCGGGGCCGACGTGGTCGAGGGCACGGTACCGAACCTATAACCCTTTGCTGACGCCCGTCATTGACGGGCGTCAGCGTATGCGGGAACTCGCACCAGAAGCGCTACACGAGGGCAGCCGAGCGTAACGCGACGGCGAAATAGCGGAAGCCTGAATTTCGCCTTAGCGTTACGCTGACGCAGCCTGATGAAAAGGCGAAGGGGACGGAATGGATTTTGAACTCGACGCCGGGCAGCGCGCATGGCTGACCGAGGTCCGCGAGTTCCTCCACGACAACGTCACCCCCGAGCTCAAGGCGGAACTCGCCGAATACGATCTGGAGTTCGCGGGCGGCGAGGTGGCGCGGTTTCGTCGCAAAATCGGCGACAGAGGCTGGTTCGGGCTGAACTGGCCCCGCGAGTACGGTGGCCTCGGACTGAGCGCGGTGCATCTGCACCTGCTGATGACCGAATTCGAATACTGGGGTGTGCCCGGACCCGACCTGACGGTCACGTCGGTGGCCCCGATGATCATGCGCCACGGCACCGAACAGAACAGAACCGAATGGCTGCCGCTCATCGCCAAGGGCGAGATGATCTGTGCCGTAGGCTATTCCGAGCCCGATGCGGGAACGGATCTGGCCAGCCTGCGCACCAGCGCAATCCTTGACGGCGATCGGTGGGTGATCAACGGCACCAAGATCTGGAACAGCGGGGCGCAGCGCGCCACCCACGAGTGGCTGTGCGTCCGCACCGATCCGAAAGGCGCCCGTCATCGTGGCATCTCGGTCATCATCGTCCCCATCGACAGCCCCGGCGTCGAAATCCGCCCGCTCTACGCGTGGTCGGGCTATCGCACCAACGAGGTGCACTTTCACGACGTGCGCGTCCCCGTGACCAACCTGATCGGCGAGGTCAACCGCGGCTGGACCTACATCACCGGCGCACTGGATCTCGAGCGCGGTGCGCTGACCAACGCGGGGGATCTTCGCCGCGCCGTCGACGAGTTACGCGAACTCGCCCGACAGCCCCGCCGGGACCGCAGCGTGCCCGCCGACAGCCCGGGGCTACGCCGCCGGCTCGCGCAGGCCGAAGCCGACGTGGCGGTGGCAACTCTCATGGGCTACGAGGCCGCGTCGATCCTGGACAGCGGCGTGATCCCGACCGTGCAGGTCAGTGTCGAGAAGATCTTCACCAGTGAACTGCGCCAGCGCATCGCCGATCTGGCGCTCGACCTGCTGGGCCCGGACGGCCTGCTCGCGCATCGCAGCCCCCAGGCGCCGCTCGCCGGCAAGTTCGAGCGGCTGTACCGGTCCGCCCCCTTGATGCGGTTCGGCGGAGGCACCAACGAGGTCCTTCGTGACATCATCGCCCAGCGCGGCCACGGAATGCCCTCGTATGGACGTTGACTCGTGAAAGCGATACTCACCGCCGAGCAGCGCGAGTACGCCTCGACGCTGCGCGCGCTGCTGAAAGCAGAAACCCCGGTGAGTTTGGTGCGTGCGCTGAACGAACCCGGGGCCGACCGGAGCACGCCCACCCTGTGGAAGGCGCTCGCCGACGCGGGGGTGTTCGGGCTCGCCGTCGCCGAGGAGTGCGGCGGCTCGGGCGGCTCGCTCGACGATCTCGCCGTCTTCCACCTCGAGGCCGGCCGCGCCCTGTGCCCGACGACCGTGCACAGCACCGTCTACGCCGCCCTGGCGATCGACCAGCTCGCCACCCGGGACGCCAAGTCCGCGTGGCTGCCACCATTGGCAACCGGGAGCATTCGCGGCACCACGGCGTTGTGGAGCGCCCGCGACGCCGCGGTCGTCTCGCCCGTCTTGCGTGCCGACCGCGTCTCGACGGGGTGGCGGCTCAACGGAACCGTCGACTACGTCGCCGATGCCGATGTCGCCGACATCCTCGTGGTGTCAGCCACGACCCGTGCGGATACGCCGGTTTTCCTCGTCGACGCCCACGCGGCCGGATTGACCATGGAACCGCTGGACATGGCGGGCGGGCACCGGGCGTGCGCCGTGCGGTTCGACGGCGTCGTTGTCGGCGCCGAAGCGCTGCTCGGTAACCATGATTCTGGCGTCGACCCGTCGGCGCTCCGGCGAGTGGCCAATGCGGCCGTGGCGTTGGGGTCGCTCGACCTGGTCGGAGTGGGGCAAGCCGTCATCGACCGCACCGTCGAATACACCAAGTTGCGCCATCAGTTCGGTCGGCCGATCGCCTCGTTCCAGGCGGCCCAGCACCTGATCGCCAACATGCACATCGCCCTGGCCGCAGCGCGATTGGCCGCGCACTCGGCGGTTTTTTGGATAGCGCGCCGCCACACGGCCACCAGGGAGACGGCCATCGCGCGCATGCACGCGGCGAAGGCGGCCCGGCTGATTACGCTGGACGCCCATCAACTGCACGGCGGCATGGGCTACGTGACCGAGACGGACCTGCATTTGTGGAGCGAACGGGCGAGGTGGGGTTCGACCGTGGGCGGCGGGGCCGACGTCGCCGCGGTGTGGCTGGAGGAGACGATGGACGACCAAAAGACGATGGACGACCAAAAGACGATGGACGACCAAAGGACGATGGACGACCAAAGGACGATGGACGAAGATGAGCCCAGATGACACCCTGATCGACCCGCAATCGGCGTCGCGCGTGGGCACCGTCGCCGCGTCCGCGACCGGTGAGGTGAACCGGCGCGACTGGCAACGGTGGGCGGCGGCCGTCGGTGACCACAACCCGCTGTGGTTCGACACGGACTATGCCCGGGCCAACGGCTTTCGCGACGTCACCTGTCCGCCGCTCTATCTGCAGTACGCCCTCCTCGGGGTCACACACCTCGAAGCGCTGCGGCCCGACGGGTCCTCCGGCGCGGTGTCGGGCAGCCTCGCGTTTCCCCGCGCCCCCAAGCGAATGGCCGGGGGTGAAAGCTTCACGTTCCATCTGCCGGCCTATCACCGCGACGAAATCGAGATGGTGCGCACCATCGAGTCGATCGTCGAAAAGCACGGGCGCTCAGGACCGTTCGTTCTGGTCACCTGGCACACGGTGTACCACAACCAGCATCGTGAGCTGGTTGCCGAAGCGTCCACGTCGATGATTGCCCGCCCCTAGGAGTACCGTGGCCCCCCTGTTCTATGACGACGTCACGGTCGGTGACCAGATCCCCACGCTCACCGTGACCGTCGACGAAACCCAGATGTTCTTCTTCAGCGCGGCCACCTACAACGGCCACCGCATCCATTACGACAAGGAGTGGGCTCGCTCGGTCGAGGGCTATGACGACGTGTTGGTGCAGGGGCCGCTTCAGGCGGCGCTGCTGGCGCGCGCACTCGGCGACTGGATTGGCGGGCGCGGCCGCCTGGCGTCGTTTTCGGTGCAGAACCGCGCGATCGCCTATCCCGGCCAGCGGCTGGACTTCGGCGGGCACGTCACCGGTAAGCGCCTCACCGACCGGGGCGCCGGACTGGTGGATCTCGACATCGCCGGGCGCCGCGACGACACGGTCCTCATGCCGGGCACGGCCACCGTGGAACTGCCCCGACGCGGGACGCCGTCGTGACGGGGCTGCGCGGCGAGGCGGCCGTCGTCGGCATCGCCGAGTTGCCGGCCGAACGGCGTCCGACCCGGCCGCCATCGTTCACCCTCGACCAGTACGCGCTGTTGGCGAAGATGGTGATCGAGGACGCCGGCGTCGACCCCTCGTGCGTCAACGGCCTGATCACGCACGGCGTTGCCGAATCGGCCATGTTCGCGCCTGCAACGCTGTGCGAATACCTCGGCCTGCCCCTGGACTTCGGTGAGCGAGTCGATCTGGGCGGGGCCACCGCGGCGGGCATGGTGTGGCGGGCCGCGGCCGCCGTGGAACTCGGCGTGTGCGACGCGGTGCTGGCCGTGGTGCCCGGATCGGCGTCGGTGCCGCAGTCGCAGCGGCATCCAGCGGCCACCCCGAATTGGTATGGGGCCTCGTCGAACAACTATGGGTCGCCGCAGGCGGAGTTCGAGATCCCCTACGGCAACGTCGGCCAGAACGCGCCCTACGCCCAGATCGCTCAGCGGTATGCGGCCGAGTTCGGCTACGACCCCGCGGCGGTCGCCAAGATCGCCGTGGACCAACGCGCCAACGCGTGCTCCCATCCCGGCGCGGTCTTTCACGGCAGCCCGATCACGGTCGACGACGTTCTGGCCAGCCCGATGATCGCCGACCCCATCCACATGCTCGAAACGGTGATGCGAGTGCACGGGGGAGCGGGGGTCCTGATCGCCAATGCCGACATCGCGCGCCGGAGTCGCAACCGCCCGGTGTGGATCACGGGCTTCGGCGAGCACATTGCGTTCAAGACCCCGACCTATGCCCAGAACCTGCTGTCCACGCCGATCGCCCGCGCCGCCGAACGGGCATTCGCGATGGCCGGGCTGAGCCGATCCGATGTCGACATCGCGTCGATCTACGACTGCTACACCATCACGGTGCTGATGAGTCTGGAAGACGCCGGCTTTTGCGCCAAAGGGGAAGGGATATCGTGGATCACCGACCACGATTTGACCTATCGCGGTGACTTTCCGCTGAACACCGCCGGCGGTCAGCTCTCCTTTGGCCAGGCCGGCATGGCCGGCGGCATGCACCATGTCGTCGACGGCGCCCGGCAGATCATGGGGCGGGGGGGCGACGCGCAGGTACCCGACTGCCACACCGCGTTCGTCACCGGAAACGGCGGCATCATGAGCGAGCAGGTCGCCCTGCTGATGCGGGGGGCCTAGCCAATGAGCGCAGCGTCTCTTCCCATCCCCGAGCCCACGCCGGTCTCGCAACCCTTCTGGGACGCCCTGGCGCGGCACCGGATCCTGGTGCAGTACTCGCCGTCGTTGCAGCGCCACGTCTTCTACCCGCGCGCCCTGGCCCCCGGGACATTGGCCGACGACCTGGAATGGCGCGAAATCGACGGCGCCGGAACGCTGTACACGTTCACGATCGCACGCCGACCCACCGGCCCGCCGTGGGTCGATGCCCTGCCGCAGCTGCTGGCGGTGGTGCAGTGGGACGCCGGGCCGCGAGTCAGCACCGAACTGGTCGACGTCGACCCGAGCGACGTCCGAATCGGGATGCGGGTCGAGCCGGTGTTCTACGATCTGCCCGAAACCGGAATCACCCTACTGAAGTACCGCCCGGCATGACCGGCCCGACGGTGCGGACGGAGGCCCTGATGGACGACCCCGTTAATGGCTCTGTCCAGGCGATGTTGCGCGAGCTCAACGACGGGTTCCCGCACGTCGAAACCATGACCGCCCCGGAGGCCCGCGCCGCGGTGGCCGAACGTCGCGTGCCCGCGTCCAACGTCGACGACGTCCGCGGCACCGTCGACGCTTCGGTGCCCGGTCCCGACGGTGAAATCCCGGTCCGCATCTACCACCCACACGGCGACTCGGCACGCAACCGCCCGGGGATACTGTTCTGCCACGGCGGCGGATTCGTCCTCTGCGACATCGAATCCCACGACGGCTTCTGCCGCGCACTGGCCCGCGGTAGCGAAGCCGTCGTCGTGTCGGTCGGCTACCGCCTCGCCCCCGAACACCCGGCGCCCGCGGCCGCACTCGACAGCTTCGCGGCGTTCTGCTGGATGATCGACCACGCGGCCGACCTCGGCATCGACCCGGAGCGGACCGCCGTCGCCGGTGACAGCGCCGGCGGCAATCTGGCCGCGGTCACCGCCATCCTGTGCCGGGAACGGGGAGTCACCGGACCCGCCGCGCAACTTCTGCTCTATCCGGTCATCGATCCCTCGTTCGAGACCGACAGCTACCACCGCTACGCCACCGGCTACTTCAACACCCGCGAAGCGATGCGGTGGTACTGGCGTCAATACCTCGGCGGCGAGCCGATCCTCGAGCCGTCGTACCTGGTGGCGCCCGCCCGTGCGGATTCACACGTCGGCCTGCCGCCCGCGGTGATCGTCACCGCCGGACTGGACCCGCTGCACAGCGAGGGATGCGACTACGCGCGCCGTTTATCCGAGGCCGGCGTCGTCCACCGTGACTATCCCGGTTTGTATCACGGCTTCATGACGAACCCGTCGTTCCCCGCGGCGGCGTCGGCGCTGCGCCTGGTCCACCGCGACCTGCGGCCGCTGCTTCACCCCACTCCCGCGGGGAGCTCAGCCACATGACCGACGTCATCGTCATCGGCGCGGGGTTCGCCGGGCTCTACGCCGTGCACCGGGTCGCGTCCGCGGGACTGTCGGTCGTCGGCCTCGAGGCGGCCCCCGATGTGGGCGGCACCTGGTACTGGAACCGGTATCCCGGCGCCCGCTGCGACGTCGAAAGCGTCGACTACTCCTACTCATTCGACGAAGAACTGCAACAGAGCTGGACGTGGACCGAGCGGTTCGCCGCGCAGCCGGAGATCCTGGCGTATCTGCGCCACGTAGCCGACCGCTTCGACCTGCGCCGCCACTACCACTTCGGTGTCGACGTCGTCGGCGCCGCGTTCGAAGACAGTCGGTGGCAGGTCCGCACCGCCACCGGGCAGACGTACGCGGCCCAGTTCCTGGTGTGCGCCACCGGCTGCCTCTCCGCGGTGAACCGGCCCGATATTCGGGGCGCCGACGAGTTCGCCGGCGAGGTGTACTTCACCGCCGCGTGGCCCCGCGAGGACCCCGACCTGCGTGGTAAGCGGGTGGGGGTGATCGGCACGGGTTCGTCTGGCATTCAAGCGGTCCCGATCATCGCCGCGTGCGCCGAGCAACTCGTGGTCTTCCAGCGGTCGCCGAACTACAGCATCCCCATGCCCAACCGCCCGTGGTCGCCTGAGGAGCAGCGACAGATCCGGGAAGAGTATCCGGAACGCCGCCGGCTGTCGGCCTACGCCTCCGCCGGTACGCCGCACGGCACGTACCACAAGAACGCCGTGGACACCGAGCCACGGGAACGCGCCGAGGCCCTGTGGCGCCGCTGGCGCGAGGGCGGGGTCCTCTTCGCCAAAACCTTTCCCGATCAGAACAGCGACCTGGTGGCCAACGACATTGCCCGCGAGTTCGCCGAGCAGCGAATCCGGGAAATCGTCAACGATCCCGCCGTGGCCGACGATCTCATTCCGGTCGACCACCCGATCGGGTCGAAACGGATCTGCACCGACGCCGGCTACTACGCAACCTTCAACCGCGACAACGTCCGGCTGGTGAACCTGCGCCGTGAACCCATCGAGGCGATCACGGCCCAGGGCGTCCGAACCGGCGAGGCCACCTATCCCTGCGATGTGCTGATCTTCGCGACCGGTTTCGACGCCTTGACGGGGGCGCTCACCCGCATCGATCCCACGGGGCCCGGGGGAGAGCGGCTCCGCGACATCTGGGCCGACGGCCCGGTGACGTTTCTCGGCCTGATGATCCCCGGCCTGCCGAACCTCTTCAGCATCGCCGGGCCGGGAAGCCCCTCGGTGCTGGCCAACATGGTGCTGCACGGCGAGGTTCAGGTCGACTGGTTGATGGAACTGATCTTGGCGGCGCGTGACCGCGGCATCAGCGAGGTCGAACCGCGCACCGACGCCGCCCGGGCCTGGACCGATCACGTCGGCGAAGCCGCCGAGCAGACCCTGTTCCCAAAAGCGGCGTCGTCGTGGTACCTCGGGGCCAACATCGAGGGCAAGAAGCGGATGTTCATGCCGTATGCCGGCGGATTCGGGAACTACCGGCGCCACTGCGACGAGGTGGCCCGCACCGGCTACGCCGGGCTGGTGCTGACCGCGCGCAGCGAGCCGAGGAACTGACGCGGTGCTGGAAACCGTTCAGCAGCTACTGCGGCAGCGCAGGCACGACGAGACCCCCGCGATCGCCTACGGCGACCGGACGTGGACCTGGCGCGAACACTTGGCCGAAGCCGAGGTCGAGGCGGCCGCGCTGATCGCATTCGCCGATGCGGCGCGTCCGTTGCACGTCGGCGCCCTGCTCACCAACTCCCCGGCGATGCTGCGCGCCATGGCCGCTGCGGCGCTGGGCGGCTATGTGCTGTGCGGCATCAACACCACTCGGCGCGGCGCGGCTCTGCTCGCCGACATTCGTCGCTCCGACTGTCAGATCCTTCTCGTCGACGGCGAGCACATGCCGTTGCTGGATGGCCTCGATCTCACGGGGGTCGAGGTCGTCGATGTCGACGGGACGCGCTACGCGGAGGCGGTGGCCGGGGCGCCGCGGCTGGTCGCCCATCGCGACGTGAGCGCCGCCGACACCCTGATGATGATCTTCACCTCCGGCACCAGTGGCGACCCCAAGGCCGTGCGGTTGGCCCACGGGATGGCGATCATGTGCGGCGCCAGCCTGATCTTTCAATACGACGTGACCGCCGCCGACGTCTGTTACCTGTCCATGCCGCTTTTTCACTCCAACGGCATTGCCGCCGGGTGGGCCGTCGCCATCGGCAGCGGCGCGACCATGGTGCCGGCCCGGTTCTCGCCGTCACGCTTCGGCGACGACGTGCGCCGCTACGGGGTGACGTACCTGAATTACGTGGGCAAGCCCCTCGCGTTGATCCTGTCCACACCCGAACGCCCGGACGACGCCGACACGACCCTGAGGGTGGCGTTCGGCAACGAGGCAACCGATCGCGACATCGACGAGTTCGCCCGGCGCTTCGGGTGCCAAGTGGTCGACAGCTTCGGATCGAGCGAGTTCGCGGTGATCGTTGTCCGGGAGGACGGCACCCCGCCCGGCTCGATCGGCAGGCCGTACCCGGGGGTCAGCATTTACAACCCGACCACGCTGAAGGAATGCGACGTCGCCGAATTCGACGAACACGGCGCCTTGACCAACGTCGACGAAGCGGTCGGCGAACTCGTCAACACCCAGGGCGCCGGACCGTTCGCCGGCTACTACAACGACCCGGCCGCCACGGCCGAGCGCCTGCGGCACGGCATGTACTGGTCGGGCGATTTGGCCTACCGCGACGCCGACGGCTGGATCTACCTGGCCGGACGGACCGCGGACTGGATGCGGGTGGACGGCGAGAACTTGGCGGCGGGACCGGTCGAGCGGATCCTGGAACGACTGCCGCAGGTCAGCCAGGTCGCCGTCTACGCGGTGCGCGACGAGCGGGTCGGTGACCAGGTGATGGCGGCCCTTGTGCTCCGGGACGGCGCCCATCTCGACCCCGCCGATTTCGAGAAGTTCCTCGCGTCGCAGCCCGACCTGTCGCCCAAGGCGTGGCCGCGGTATGTGCGCATCAACGGTGACCTGCCGGCGACAGCCACCAACAAAATCCTCAAGCGCACGCTGATCGCCGCGGGGGTCAGCGCGCAGGGCGGCACACTGTGGACGCGGCCGGCGCGGGACACCGTGTACAGCGCGGAGGTCCGGAGCGCCGGTGCTTCGCCGGCTCAGTCCGGTGAAGGGGCCGGTTCAGGTGCTGGCTGAGGTGCTTCGCCGAACCGCGCCAGCACCAATGTTGCGGATACCGCGACGACGAATCCCGCCACAACGAGCCAGCCGAGGCCGTCGCGCGCGCGGTCGCCCAGCCACACCACTCCCACGAACGCAGGCGCGATCGTTTCACCGACCACCATCCCGGCGACGGCCGTGGTCACCGACCCGCGATGCAGGGCGGAGGTGAGCAACATAAACCCCGCGACCCCGCCGGCGGCGGCCGCGTACA
>JARLGR010000123.1 GCA_031292665.1 Mycobacterium sp.
CGCCGAGGCGCCGGTGCACCGCATCGGTGACTCCGTGTTCTACGCCGTCTGCGGCTGGGACGCGGTGCAAGAAGCGGTCGACCGGGTCCACGATTTCTCGTCGAACCTCACCGCGACCATGGTCTTCCGCGACGACGGCACTGTCACATCGTTCGACATGGGGCCGCCGGGAGATGCCTCCCACGCGTTGGCCACCGCCGACGACCCGGTGCACGCGAAACACCGCAGAATCCTGCTGCCGCATCTGTCGGCCAAACGCGTGCGGGTCATCGAAGAGTTCGCCGCCCAGACCGCGGACCGGTTATGGAAGGAGAACCTGCACGACGGTCAGATCGAATGGATGGGCGCCATCGCCAACCGGCTTCCCATGATGGTGGTCGCCAGGCTACTGGGACTGCCAGACGCCGACGTCGACAAACTCATTCGGCTGGGCTACGCCACGACCACCCTGCTCGACGGGATCGTCACACCCGACCAGCTGGAAGCGGCCGGAGCGGCGGTGATAGAGCTGTCCGGTTACGTCTTGGAACATTTCGAAAAGGCAAACCCTAGCGCCGAACACGGCCTGATGGCCGACCTGGCCGCACGCTGCACTTCGGGCGAACTGGAGCAACTGCCGGCGCTGGGAATCATGCTCACGCTCTTCGGCGCCGGCGGCGAATCGACCGCGGCACTGCTGGGCAGCGCGGCGTGGATTCTCGCCGATCGCCCCGACATCCAGCGGCAGCTGCGTGAAAACCCCGAATTGCTAGGCGTTTTCATCGAAGAGGCGCTGCGTTTCGAGCCGCCGTTCCGGGGCCATTACCGGCACGTGTGGCGCGACACGACGCTGGCCGGCGTCGAGGTGCCCGCCGATTCACACCTGCTGCTGATGTGGGGAGCGGCCAACCGCGATCCGGCGCACTTCGAGGCGCCCAACGAATTTCGCCTGAACCGGGGCTCGGGCAAGGGGCACATCTCCTTCGGCAAGGGCGTGCACTTCTGCGTGGGAGCCGCACTGGCAAGACTGGAAGCCCGAATCGTCCTACTCACGCTGCTGGACCGCACCACCTGGATCGACGCGACGGACGTCGGGGAATGGTTGCCGAGCATCCTGGTGCGACGCCGGAAAAGCTTGCGGCTATTCGCTCGATGAGTCCCTTAAGGCCGCGGTTGCACGTCGACGCTGGGCGGCCGGGGCGATTGCTCCTCGCGCTCCGGGCGCATTGACCGCCTCACGATGCTGAACGCGACGGCGCCCCCGCCCAGGACCGCGACGGCCGCCCCCGCGATCACCCAGGGGCGCTTGCTGCGCCGCCGGGACCGACGCGCGTCCTGCAACGCCTGCGGCAGGCCCGCGACCACCTCGTGCGCGGCAGCCAGCTCCAGGGCGAGCGTTTCCTGCGCGGCCGCGACCTCCCGGGCCAGGCGGCCCTCTCGGTAGCGACGACGAAGCTCCGAGGCGGTTGACTGAGCGGACTGGACACCGAGCCCCACCAGCCCTCGGGTGACGTCCACCGGTCCCACCGCCGAGTAGGTCAGGCCGCGGGTCAGTCGCTGCCGCGGTGTCAGCCGGGACTCCGTCTTTGCGCTCATCTGCCGCCTCTCCGTGCCGCTGGTGGGGTGCCATATCAGCCTGCCATCAATGCGACCCCGGGGGACCCCTTTGCGCCCACACCGTTTTTCGGCAGCACGCCAGGCGCCAGCGAGACCCGGTGCGGGCGGGTCCGCGGGCAATGGCAGACTGCCTGTCGTGACCAACAGCCCGCATCAGACCGCCACAGCTACCCTGCACACCAACCGCGGCGACATCAAGGTTGCCCTGTTCGGGAACCACGCGCCCAAGACCGTCGCCAACTTCGTTGGGCTGGCCCAAGGCACGAAGGAGTACTCGACCCAGAACGCCTCGGGCGGCCCGTCCGGCCCCTTCTACGATGGCGCGGTGTTCCACCGGGTGATCCAGGGCTTCATGATCCAGGGCGGCGACCCTACCGGCACGGGTCGCGGCGGGCCGGGCTACAAGTTCGCCGACGAGTTCCACCCCGAGTTGCAGTTCGACAAGCCTTACCTGCTGGCCATGGCGAACGCGGGCCCGGGCACCAACGGCTCGCAGTTCTTCATCACCGTGGGCAAGACCCCGCATCTCAACCGGCGCCACACGATCTTCGGCGAGGTGACCGACCCGGAGTCGCAGAAGGTGGTGGAGGCGATCGCCACGACGGCCACCGACGGCACCGACCGCCCTGTCGAGCCCGTCGTCATCGAGTCGATCACGATCTCCTAAGCGGCCCCGAGCCCATCCGGGGTCAGCGCCGCTTGCGCCCCGCGTAGCCGGCGGCGGTGAGCGCGTCGAGCACCTTCAACGGGTCAGTTCCGAGGTCCCAGCGGGAGAACAGCACCAGTCCCCCGTTCACCGTTTCCACCTCGAGCAACCGGACCGTGCGTGCGTAGCGGCGGAACTCGGTGATCCGGATGATCTTGATGTCGGATGGCCGCAATAGCTGCGTCCGGAACCAGCCCCGCAGCGCCAGCCGATCCGGGGTAATTGCCAGCTTCGGGCGCGCCCGCCATGTCACGCCCGCAAAGAAGATCAGGCCCGCCGCGGCAATCCCCGCCATGATGCGGCCCGGCGGGTCTGTGACTACGGTCACAGAGGCGATAGCCATCGCGGCACCGGTAACGCCGAGACCTGCGATTCCAGCCGTCGACGGCGCCCACCGTGTTTGCTGCATGGCGTGTCTAGGCCCTCCGACCACCGTCGATGTGGTTATCCACAAGTGCTATCAACAGTGGGGATAAATAACACGCGTGTGATTGGCTTGTGGCAACGTTGCTGGCCCAGTAAAGAATCGGGACCGAAATGAATTCATTACCTTCCCGGTCGCGATCAGTGCCAGCGCATGGTGAGCAACAAACCGGTGATCATGAAAGCGAACGCGATGGCGTAGTTCCACGGGCCGAGTTGGGCCATCCAGTTGAGGGCCGCCGGAGCCTGGGTGCCCACCGCCGCCAGTTGAAACACCATCAGCCAGACGAGGCCGATCAGCATCAGGCCGACGAAGAGGGCGACGAACCACACACTCGAAGGCCCGACCTTCACCTTCACCGGCGTGCGACTGACCGTGCCGACGGTGAAATCGTTCTTCTTACGGACTTTGGACTTTGGCATCGTTACCTCGGGATATCTCGGGACAGGCCTCAACAACAACGCTCAGCGGGACGGGGTGCAACGATTACGACTGCAGCTACACGCAATAGCCTGGTTATGAGACTAACCCACCTGCGGCGGCGACCAGGAATGGAGAGCCAATGAGTGACAGGCCCGGCGCGCGCCGCTCACCCTGGCGGTTCGGCGTCCCTCTGGTCTGCCTGCTGGCCGGGTTGCTGCTTGCTGCCACGCATGCGGTGTCGGGTGGCGGCGAGATCCGCCGCAGCGACGCCCCCCGGCTGGTCGACCTCGTCCGTGAAGCGCAGGCGTCGGTCAATCGTCTCAACGCCCGACGCGACGAACTGGCCGGCAAGCTCGACTCGATGCATGGCCGTTCTTCGGATGCCGCCCTGGCGGCGATGCTGCGGCGCTCCGCAGAACTGGCCGATGAGGCCGAGATGGATCCGGTCCACGGCCCGGGCCTGGTGGTGACCCTCGAGGACGCCCGGCGCGACGCCAACGGCCGCTTCCCGCGCGACGCCTCCCCCGACGACTTGGTGGTGCACCAGCAAGACATCGAGGCCGTCCTCAACGCCATGTGGAGCGCCGGCGCCGAGGGAATCCAGATGCAGGACCAGCGCATCATCGCGACCTCGGTGCCACGCTGTGTCGGCAACACGCTGCTGCTCAACGGGCGCACCTACAGCCCGCCCTACAAGATCACCGCAATCGGCGACGCCGCGGCCATTGAGGCCGCCCTGGCCGGCGCTCCGCTGGTGACCCTCTATAAGCAGTACGTCGTCCGATTCGGGCTCGGCTACCGCGAAGAGGTCAAAACCGACGTGCAGATCGTCGGTCATCCCGAACCGGTTCGCATGCTTTACGCGCAGCCCGCCGGCACTGTGGGGTACTGAGCACGATCGCGGCACCGGAGTGGACGGTACCCTGGCACTATGCGGATCCTGGTTGTCGACAATTACGACAGCTTCGTGTTCAACCTGGTGCAGTACCTCGGCCAGCTCGGCGTCGAGGCCGACGTCTGGCGCAACGACGACCCCCGACTCTCCGATGAGGCCGCCCTCGCGGTTCGGTTTGACGGTGTGCTGCTCAGCCCGGGACCGGGCACACCCGAGCGCGCGGGTGCGTCGATCAGCCTGGTCCGCGCGTGCGCGACGGAGCGCACCCCGCTGCTGGGGGTCTGCCTGGGCCACCAAGCCATCGGCGTCGCGTTCGGCGCCACCGTCGACCGTGCTCCCGAGCTGCTACACGGCAAAACCAGCAGCGTGTTCCACACCAATGTCGGTGTGCTGCAAGGGCTTCCGGACCCGTTCACGGCCACCCGCTACCACTCGCTGACCATCCTGCCGGAGTCGCTGCCGGCAGCGCTGGAGGTCACGGCCCGCACCCGCAGCGGGGTGATCATGGCCGTGCGCCACACCGAGTTGCCGATTCACGGTGTCCAGTTCCACCCCGAGTCGATCCTGACCGAGGGCGGGCACCGCATGCTGGCGAACTGGCTCACCTACTGCGGGTGGGCCCGCGACGACACGTTGATCCGTCGGCTCGAGAACGAGGTCCGCGCCGCGGTCCGGCCGTATTTCCCGGCCGATCCGGGGTCTACTGACCGAACTTCAGCGTGATGATCCCGTCCTTGTTGCAACCGGCCCCGACCGGCGGGTTCTGATAAACCACCTTGCTGTGCTGGGAACCGCCGGCGTCGACGTCGGGCCCCTTGTCCAGCACCCCCGTCCAGCCGAGCGCGCGCAGCCGAGGTTCGGCGTCCGTCCAATACATCCCGGTGACGTCGGGCATCACGAACTGGTTACCCTTCGACACCTGGATCTCGATGACGGAGTCCACCGGAACCGTCTGTTGCTTGGGCGGGTTGGTGCCGATCACCTCACCGGCCGGACGGGTACTGTCCACTGACGTCTGGGTGAACTTGCTGAAGCCGTAGACGTTGAGGTTCTTCTGCGCGTCGTCGACCGTCTGGCCCGCGACGTCGGGCACCGGCTTGGTTTCGGGTCCGGAGCCGACGATGACGGTGATCACGTTGGTGATGGCCGACGTCTGGTTGGCCGGCGGGTTGGTCCCGAGCACCTTGCCCAGCAGCTCCGGGGTTGACGGCGAGTTCGCCTGCTTGAACTTGCTGAATCCGGAGGCCTTGAGCTTGGTGACCGCGTCGTTGTAGCTGAGCGAGGACACGTCGGGCACTTCGCGCTGCTCGGGCCCGGTGGACACGTTGATGGTGATCTCGTCGCCGGCGCTCACCGACGAGTTGGCGGCGGGATCGGTGCTGATGACGTGGTCGGGCGGGATCGTGGAGTCGGGCTTTTGCAGCGTGCGCGTCTTGAAACCCCGGTTCTGCAATGCGGCGATGGCGTCGGCGGATACCTGGCCCCGCATGTCGGGCACTTGAACGTCGCGGGCCGTGCCCCCGAACGTGTTGAAGCCGATGACGACCACGATCGTCAGGACTGCCAGCACCGCGACCACGCCGATCCAGCGACTGACCGAACCACCGGTCTGATCGTCGTCGGCGCTCTCCAGAACCTGGCGGGGTAGCGGGTCGGTGCGCGCGGCCCCGTGGTTGCCGGCGCCGGGGCCCAGCAGCGAGGTCCGCTCGGCGTCGGTGAGCACTTTGGGCGCCTCGGGCGTCTCCCCGTTATGCACGCGAACCAGGTCGGCGCGCATCTCGGCCGCGGTCTGGTAGCGGTTCTCCGGGTTTTTGGCCAGTGCCTTGAGCACAACGGCATCGAGGTCCGCGGAGATGCCCTCGTATCGTTGCGACGGTGGAATCGGGTCTTCGCCGACGTGCTTGTAGGCGACTGCGACGGGCGAGTCTCCAGTGAAAGGCGGTTCACCGGTGAGGATTTCGTAAAGAACGCAGCCCAACGAATAGACATCGGAGCGGGCGTCCACAGGTTCGCCGCGAGCCTGCTCGGGCGACAGATATTGGGCGGTGCCGATCACGGCTGCGGTCTGGGTGACGCTGTTGCCGGTGTCGGCAATCGCGCGTGCGATGCCGAAGTCCATCACCTTGACCGCATTGGTCGTGGTGATCATGATGTTCGCCGGCTTGACATCGCGGTGAATGATGCCGGCCTGATGGCTGAAGTTCAGCGCCTGGCAGGCGTCGGCGATGATCTCGATGGCCTGCCGGGGCGGCAGTGGGCCGTCTGTGTGCACGATGTCGCGCAGGGTGACGCCGTCGACGAACTCCATCACGATGTAGGGCAGCGGGCCCGCGGGCGTCTCGGCCTCGCCGGTGTCGTACACCGCCACGATGGACGGATGATTGAGCGCCGCGGCGTTTTGCGCCTCGCGCCGGAAGCGCAGGTAGAAACTGGGGTCGCGGGCCAGATCGGCGCGCAGCACCTTGACAGCGACGTCCCGGTGCAAGCGGAGGTCGCGGGCCAGGTGGACCTCCGACATGCCCCCGAAACCGAGGATTTCACCGAGTTCGTAGCGGTCGGACAGGTGCTGAGGGGTGGTCATCGCGGTTTCTCGTGGCGGGCACCAGTCGTGGCGGGCGTCGGTGATACGACCCGGCCGGATTGGACTGCCCGGCTTCTCCTTGGGCGTCTTGTGGGTTCGTTGTCGCGCGGCCCGCTCTGAAGTCCAGAATTACCTATCGCCCCGCGATCCGTCCAATCCAGCCGCCGGCCCGGACCGGCACCGCTGGGCGTCTTGCTCGCCGGTGGCGGCGCCGACGCCGGCGGACCTCCGGTGTCGGTGACCGTCGGGGAGGGGGTCTGTTGCCCGGTGTCCGCGCGCGAGTTGATGACGATGAGCACCGCGATGATGATCGCCAGCGCCCCCAACACTCCGGCCGCCCACAGTAGGGCCCGCTGGCCCGACGAGAAGGTGCGCCGGGCCGGCGGCGGACGATGGTCACCCGTCGACGGCCGGGACCGGCGGGCCGCCGCACCACGGCCGACGGACGCGGGCGCCACCCTCGTCTGTGCGCTGGACGGAATGGACGCCGGGGACGCCCGCCCCGGAGGCGGCGACTGGCTGGGGCGCGGGGGTCGGCGGCCGGC
>JARLGR010000124.1 GCA_031292665.1 Mycobacterium sp.
GCGCGGCGGAGCCGGGCGACGCGGGTCACCACCATCAGGCACCGCGGTGACCGCGAGCGCGGCGGAGCCGGGCGACGCGGGTCACCACCATCAGGCACCGCGGTGACCGCGAGCGCGGCGGAGCCGGGCGAAATCAGGAACGACGCGGCGGCCGGGAAGCGCCCAGGCGGGGGTCGCGCTTCGCGTCCCCGCCAGGGAACATGTCGGCCAGTGTGGCCGCCATCTCGACGTAGCTGCGCCTGCTTTCCCTGCTCAACCGGTCCAACGAGATTTGCTTGCCCTCATGTATGTGCCGGTCGAAGGGCAGCACCACCGTGGCGGCGACGCGAGCGGACAACTGCTCGAGTTCCTTGGCGGCCACGTTGTCCACCCTGGCCGGCTCGACATGGTTTACCACGAGCACGGTCGACTTGAGCAGCGACCGATAACCGTTGTGCGACAACCAATCTAGCGCAGTCTTGGTCTTCCGTATGGCGTCGATGGAGGTGCTGGTTACCACCACGAGAGCCCGTGACACGGGCAGAACAGCTTCCATCACAGGCGAATTCAGCGCCTTGGCGCAGTCGACCAGAACCACCGAATAGTGGTTGCGCAGCAGGGAAAACGCTTTTACGACGTCGTGACGCTCCAACCGCCAGTCGGTGCGCGCATAGTCCGGCAGACCCAGCACCTCCAGTCCGAAGCTGTTCATGTAAGTGTGTGCCCGGACGTCGCTGTACAGCGTGACCGCGTCGTCGGCGAGAAGGTCCGCCATGCTCAGCTGGTTGCGGCGACCGTGCCGCTCCGCCAAGTCTCCGGCGTCAAAATCGACGGCGATGATCCGGTCGTGGCGCACATGCGCGAAGGTCGAGCCGAGAGCCTCCACCACCGCGGTCTTGCCGACACCGCCCTTGAGGTTCAGGATGGCGATCGGGAATGCGCCGCCCACGACCGTGCGAATGCGGGCCCGCAGCTCTTGTTCGTACCGCGAGTCTTTGCCGGGGCCCAGATCGATTTTGGTGAGTCGGTGGATCAGCTCTCGCCAACCGAACCGTCCGGAGCCATCGCCATCCTGCTCGTCGAGGCTGTCGAGTGCGGTGCCGCCCGGCACCCACTCACGGCGACTCGGCGGCGGAAACCGCCGCGCCGGGGCCGGCGCAGCGGCACGCGGCGGCCCAGCCGGCCGGACCGGCTGACCCACGGGCGAACCCGAGCGGTAGGGCTGGCGCACCGTGGGGGACGCCGGGTCGGCCTGGACCTTCCAGTCCGGCAAAGGCGGCTGACGCTCCGGCCGGCCCGATGGCCACGCCACCCTCGCGAACTCGGCTCCGCGCGAACCGCGGTTGCTCATAACTCCGGTATAACCCCTTTCCATCGAGTCGGAACCCACAAATCTCCGCCGACCTGGCGAAACCCGGTCAATTCGGCGCAAATTTCGGCCGCCGTTAAGTCGGCGCTACCCGCCGTTCGCCTGACGCAGCGGATCAGCCGAAGAAAGCCGCGGCATCGTCGTAGCGGCTTTCGGGCACCAGCTTGAGCTGGCGCACCGCGTCGGCCAGCGGCACCCTGCCGATGTCCTGCCCGCGCAGCGACACCATCTGGCCGTACTCCCCGGCGTGCGCGGCGTCGGCGGCGTTAACGCCGAACCGGGTGGCCAGCACGCGGTCGTAGGCGGTCGGAGTGCCGCCCCGCTGGACGTGGCCGAGCACTGTCACCCGGACCTCCTTATTGATCCGCTTTTCCACCTCGAACCCAAGCTGGGCGGCCACGCCGGTGAAACGCTCGTGGCCGAACTCGTCGATCCCGCCCTCGCGCAACGCGATTGAGCCGGCGACCGGTTTCGCGCCTTCGGCCACCACGCAGATGAAGTGCGAATCCCCGCGCTGGAAGCGGCGTTTGACGAGCCGGCACACCTCCTCGATATCGAAGGACTGCTCGGGGATGAGCGTCATGTGCGCGCCGGACGCCAGCCCGGCGTTCAATGCGATCCACCCCGCGTGCCTGCCCATCACCTCCACAAGCATCACCCGCTGGTGGGATTCGGCGGTGCTGTGCAGCCGGTCGATGGCTTCGGTCGCTACGGTCAACGCGGTGTCGTGACCGAAAGTCACGTCGGTGCAATCGATGTCGTTGTCGATGGTCTTCGGCACACCGACCACGGGCACGTTCTCCTCCGACAGCCAGTGCGCCGCCGTCAGCGTGCCTTCACCGCCGATGGGAATCAGGACGTCGATCCCGTTGTCGTCCAGGGTCTGCTTGATCTGGCTCAGCCCGGCCTTGAGCTTCTCGGGATGCACGCGGGCGGTGCCCAGCATCGTTCCGCCTTTGGCCAGCAGCCGGTCGTTGCGGTCGTCGTTTTGCAGCTGTATGCGCCGGTTCTCCAGCAACCCGCGCCAGCCGTCCTGGAATCCGACCACCGACGAGCCGTACCGGGCGTCACAGGTGCGCACCACCGCCCGGATGACGGCGTTGAGCCCGGGGCAGTCGCCGCCCCCGGTAAGAACTCCGATCCGCATGTTCCTCATCTTGCACCGTCACAGGCCAACTCCGCCGAGCAGAAGCACAATCGCATCAAAGAGCCGCGATTCGTGCGATTCTGCGTTCCCCGCAAGCGGGTGGTGCCCCCAGCTCGCGCGTCCTAGATCGCGGACGGCAGCGGGCCGCGGGCTACCTCGTAGGCGGCGCCCACCCGGTACAGGCGGTCGTCGGCCAGCGCGGGGGCCATGACCTGCAGCCCCACCGGCAGGCCGTCGTCCGGCGACAGCCCCGAGGGCACCGACATGCCGCAGTGACCGGCCAGGTTCAGCGGCAGGGTGCACAGGTCGAACAGGTACATCGCCAGCGGGTCGTCGACCTTCTCGCCCAGCGGGAACGCGGTGGTGGGGGTCGTGGGTGACACCAGGACGTCGACGGATTCGTAGGCCCGGTCGAGGTCGCGGGCGATCAGCGTCCGCACCTTCTGCGCTTGGTTGTAGTAGGCGTCGTAGTAACCGGCCGACAGCGCGTAGGTGCCGATCATGATGCGCCGCTTGACCTCGGGCCCGAAACCGGCGGCCCGCGTCAGCGCCATCACTTCCTCGGCGCTGTGGGTGCCGTCGTCGCCGACCCGCAGGCCGTAGCGCATCGCGTCGAAGCGCGCCAGGTTGCTGGACACCTCCGAGGGCAGGATCAGGTAGTAGGCGGCCAGCGCGTACCCGAAGTGGGGGCAGTCCACCTCGCTCACCTCTGCGCCCAGCGAGGTCAGCCGCTCGACGGCGGCCCCGAACGAGGCGAGCACCCCCGGCTGGTAGCCCTCGCCGCGCAACTGTTTCACCACCCCGATGCGCACACCGCGCAGGTCACCCGCCGCACCGGCCCGCGCGGCGCCGACCACGTCGGGGATCTCGGCCTTCACCGACGTGGAATCGCGGGCGTCATGTCCGGCGATCACCTGGTGCAGCAGCGCGGTGTCGAGCACGGTGCGCGCGCACGGGCCGCCCTGATCCAGCGATGACGCGCAGGCCACCAGCCCGTAGCGGGACACCGTTCCGTAGGTGGGTTTGACCCCGACCGTCGCGGTCAGCGCGGCCGGCTGGCGGATGGAGCCCCCGGTGTCGGACCCGATCGCCAGCGGCGCCTGGAACGCGGCCAGTGCCGCCGCGCTGCCCCCACCGGAGCCGCCGGGCACCCGGTCGACGTTCCACGGGTTGCGGGTGGGGCCGTAGGCGGAGTTCTCCGTCGACGAGCCCATCGCGAACTCGTCCATGTTGGTCTTGCCCAGGATCGGGATGCCGGCGGCGCGCAACCGCACGGTGAGGGTGGCGTCGTACGGCGACCGCCAGCCCTCGAGGATCTTGGATCCACACGTGGTCGGCATATCGATGGTGGTGAAGACGTCCTTGAGCGCCAGCGGGACCCCGGCCAGCGCCGACGGCTGCCGCTCCCCGGCGGCCACCGCGTTGTCGACAGCGGCCGCCGCCGCCAGCGCCTCGTCGGCCGCCACGTGCAGGAAGGCGCGGTACCGGTCGTCGGTTGCCTCGATCTGGTCCAGGCAGGCCTGGGTGACTTCGGTGGAGGACACCTCCCCGGCGGCGATCCGGGCGGCCAGGGTCGCGGCGTCGGACCGGATGAGCTCGGTCACTCGGGGTCTCCCAGGATCTGCGGTACGGCGAATCGGCCGTCGACGGCCTCGGGAGCCTCGGCCAGCGCCTCCTGCTGCGTCAGGCACGCTGTCGGCTTGTCCGGCCGGGTGACGTTGACGGCCCCGAGCGGGTTGCCGGTCGCTTCGACGCCGGTGACGTCGACCGCCTGCACCTGGCTGACGTGGGTCAGGATGGCGTCGAGCTGCCCGGCGAAGCTGTCGAGTTCGCCGTCGGTCAACGCCAGGCGGGACAGCCGGGCCAGGTGCGCCACCTCGTCGCGGGAGATCTGGGACACGAGCGAAAAGCCTAGCCCGGCCGACGATGCGAACGTGAAGCCGGCCGCACGCTCGTCGCAGGACGTGAAGACGGCTTCACGTTTGGCCGCTCAGCACGGCCCACCCGCGTCCGGCCGAAATGCCGGAGACCCACCGCTGTGTAAAAGTGTTGGCCGTGCCGTCGTATCTGTTGCGCATCTCGCTGCTCGACCGCCCAGGCAGCCTGGGCTCGCTGGCGGTGGCGCTCGGTTCGGTGGGCGCCGACATCCTGTCGCTGGACGTGGTGGAGCGCAGCGCGGGTTATGCGATCGACGACCTGGTCATCGAACTGCCGCCGGGGGGAATGCCGGACCGGCTGATCACCGCCGCCGAGTCGCTGTCGGGTGTCCGGGTGGACAGCGTCCGACCCCATACCGGGCTGCTGGAAGCGCATCGCGAGCTGGAGCTTCTCGACCACGTCGCGGCGGCCGCCGACAACCCGTCCCGGCTGCAGGTCCTGGTCAACGAGGCGCCCAGGGTGCTGCGAGTCAGCTGGTGCACGGTTATGCACAGCTCGCAGGGACAGTTGCGGCGCCTCGCCGGCAGTCCGGGTTCTCCGGAGACCAAGGCGGCGTCGGCCCCGTGGCTGCCGATCGAACGTGCGGTCGCGCTGGACAGCACCGCCGAGTGGGTGCCGCAGGCCTGGCGCGATATGGACACCACGATGGTCGCGGCGCCGTTGGGCGACCCGCAGACGGCGGTGGTGCTGGGCCGGCCGGGCCCGGAATTCCGGCCTTCGGAGGTCGCCCGGCTGGGCTACCTCGCCGGGATCGTGGCGACGATGTTGCGCTGAGCGCTACGCGGGGACGCGGTCCACCACGCTGTTGTAGAGGGCAATGATCTTCTCGGTTGGGCAGGGATTGCCGGGCAGCGGCTCGCCGTTCCCCATCGGCGCTGTGAGCGACCTACGACCGCCCCGTCCGCTGCACCGCGCGGGAAGGTCAAGCAGTCCGGCCATACTGCTCAGACATCCTGGGGCGGTGCGACAGCCGCGGGACCCTCCTGTAACAAAACCCGGAAGCCGTCCTCGTCGAGGATCGGCACACCGAGCTCGACGGCCTTGTCGTATTTCGAGCCGGGTGAATCGCCGGCGACGACATAGTTGGTCTTCTTCGACACCGAGGCCGCGGCCTTGCCGCCGCGGGCGATGATCGCCTCCTTGGCGTCGTCGCGGGAGAAGCCGGTCAGAGAACCGGTGACCACAATCGTCAGGCCCTCCAACGTTCGCGGCACGCTCGAGTCGCGCTCGTCGGCCATCCGCACCCCGGCCGCGCGCCACTTGTCGACGATGTTCCGATGCCAGTCGAGGGTGAACCACTCGGTGACCGCGGCGGCGATGGTGGGGCCGACGCCCTCGACTGCGGCCAGCTGCTCGGTCGATGCGGCGACGATGGCCTCCAGGTCGCCGAATTCGGTCGCCAGGGCACGGGCGGCCGTCGGCCCGACATGCCGGATCGACAACGCGACCAGCACTCGCCACAGGGGCGCGGCTTTGGCTTTGTCGAGGTTGGCCAGCAATCGTTGGCCGTTGGCCGACAACGCCCCGGCTTTGGTGCGGAAGAGTTCGGTGCGCAGCAGGTCATCCTCGGTGAGGGTGAAGAGGTCGCCCTCGTCGGCGATCACCCCGGCCTTCAGCAGCGCGATGGCGGCCTCGTAACCGAGCCCCTCGATGTCCAGCGCGCCGCGACCGGCGACGTGGAACACCCGCTCTCGCAGCTGCGCCGGGCAGGACCGGGCGTTGGGGCAGCGGATGTCGGCGTCACCCTCCTTGGCCGGGGCCAACGGGGTGCCGCACTCGGGACACGTTGTGGGCATGACGAATTCGCGCTCTGACCCGTCCCTGAGGTCGACGACGGGGCCGAGCACTTCTGGGATCACGTCACCGGCTTTGCGGATCATCACGGTGTCACCGATCAAGACCCCCTTGCGCTTCACCTCACCGGCGTTGTGCAGGGTGGCCAGCCCGACCGTCGACCCGGCCACCTTCACCGGCGTCATGAACGCGAACGGCGTGACGCGGCCCGTGCGTCCGACGTTCACCCGGATGTCGAGCAGCGTGGTCTGTGCTTCCTGAGGCGGGTATTTGTAGGCCACGGCCCAGCGCGGTGCCCTCGACGTCGTGCCCAACCGGCGTTGCAGCGCGAAATCGTCGACTTTGACCACCACGCCGTCGATCTCGTGCTCGACGTCGTAGCGGTGTTCGCCCCAATACGTGATCCGATCCTCGACGGCCCCGAGGCCGCGCACCCGCGCCGTCTGCCCGGCCACCGGCAGCCCCCATGCGTGTAGCGCCGTGTAGGCCTCGTGCAGGGTCTTGGGCGCGAACCCTTCCGTGCGGCCGATGCCGTGGCAGATCATCCGCAGCTTGCGCCGCGCGGTCACGGCCGGGTTTTTCTGCCGGAGCGACCCGGCCGCGCTGTTGCGGGGATTGGCGAACGGCGCCTTCCCGTCCTCGACGAGGCTGGCGTTGAGCGCCTCGAAATCGGCGAGCATGAAAAACACCTCGCCGCGCACCTCGAGCGCGGCCGGGACCGGGAAATCGTCACTGTCGGTGAGCCGTTCGGGCACGTCGTCGATGGTGCGCGCGTTGAGCGTCACGTCCTCGCCGACCCGGCCGTCGCCGCGCGTGGCGGCGCGCTCGAGCCTGCCCTCGCGGTACACGAGCGACAACGCCACCCCGTCGATCTTCAACTCGCACAGGTAATAGGGATCGCGGCCGATCTCGTTTTCGACGCGATTGCCCCAGGCGGCGAGCTCGTCGCGGTCGAACACGTCGTCAAGGCTCAACATCCGCTCAAGATGCTCGGCCTCGGTGAAGCCGGTGGCAAAGCCGGCGCCGCCGACCAGCTGCGTCGGGGAATCGGGAACCCGAAGCTCCGGGTACCGCTCCTCCAGCGCGAGGAGCTCGTTGAACGTCGTGTCGAAGTCGGCGTCGGAGATGATCGGCGCGTCCTTGATGTAGTAGCGGAACTGGTGCTCTCGGACCTCGCCGGCCAGTTCCTGCCACTGGCGCCGCACCTGGGGCGGCACCTCATCAGCTTCTGCTGAGCTCACCTTGGCAGGCTATCGAAGGACGACGACACCCTCCCCGGTGCGCCCGCCCGCCCGGATTGCCGTGGTGGTTGTCCTCGGCTCGGCAGGCTCAACCATGACGGCAACCTCGGCGCACGTCGCAGCGTCAGATGGCGTCGGGATCGTCGGCGAACGCGCTGGCCGCCGCGCGGGCGAGCTCGATCGCGGTGCGGGCCCACTGCGGCGTCGCGCCGGAAAGACCGCACGCCGGGGTGACGCCGATGCGCTCCCGCAGGGCCGACCGTGCGAATCCCAGGCGGTCGGTCACCGCAACGATCGCGCCGGCCACCTCGTCGGCCGAGGGCCGCCGCTCCGGCGCGCTGGTGGGGACCACGCCGAGCATCACGGTGCGACCTGATTCGACGAACGCGGCGATACCGTCCACATCGGACGCCTGCAGCGTGCCCGCATCCACAGACAAAGCACTGATAGTGCTGCGCTGCAACAGGTTCCACGGCAACCCGGGGGCGCAGCTGTGCAGCGCCACATCGGCGCCCACCGCCGCGACGCAGGTGTCCAGCAGTGCGGCGGCCACCGCCTCGTCGAGCGGGGCGACCGGGCTCAGCGCCGTCACGCCCGTCAACCGTCCGCCCAATGCGGTCGGCAGCGACGGCTCGTCGAACTGCACCACCACCGGTGTCTCCAGCCGTCGGGCCAGCGCCGCGCGGTGCGCGGCGACACCCTCGGCCAGCGACACCGCCAGTTCGCGCACCGCTCCGGAGTCCGTGATCGCCCGGTGGCCGTTGGACAACTCGAGGCCGGCGGCCAACGTGATCGGCCCGGGGGCCTGCACCTTGACCACGCGCCCGCCACCGCGCAGGCCGGCCACCTCCCAGGCTTCCTCCAGGGCGTCGCAGTCCTCGTCGAGGAGACTGATGGCCCGGCGGGTCACGGCGCCGGGGCGGGCGGCAATGCGGTAGCCGCGCGGCACCGTGTCGATGGCGACGTCGACCAGCAGCGCGCCGGCCCGACCCAGCAGGTCGGCGCCCACTCCCCTGGCGGGCAATTCCACCAGGTGGGGCAGCGCGTCGGCCAGTTCGCCGACAACGATTTCGGCGGCCGCCCGTGGCACGGTGCCCGGCCACGAGCCGACGCCGCTGGCCCTCGCGAAAACACTCACCCGGCAACCGTATTCGACGTGACGTCGAACGCCGGTCGCGAGGGGTGGTTGCAACGAGTATTTTCAAGCCGAGAAGGGTGTGGGCGATGGCGAGATTGACGGGGCCACTGCTGTTCTGCGGCGCGGTGTTGCTGACGGCGGGGTGCACCCGGGTTGTGGACGGCACGGCCCTGCCGGGGTTCGGAGCCGCTCGCAAGGCCGTGCACGGAGTCGACGTCGACACGATCCTGCTGGACCAGTCGCGGATGCGCGCGATCACCGGTGCCGGCGACCACCTGAACATCATTCCCTCGATGGACGGCACCAGCCCCGTCGACATCGACGCCCTGGCCGACACCACGCCGCAGGAATGCCGGTTCGTGTATGCCGAGACGGCGACGTTCGGACCCGACATCGAGGAGTTCCACAAGACCACCTTCCAGGACCCGCCGGACGGCGCCCTCATCTCCGAGGGCGCGGCGACCTATCGCGATGTCGACACCGCCCGGCACGCGTTCGGCGCCCTGGTGAACACCGTCGGCAACTGCGCGGGCGACTCGACCGGGCAGTCGTTGGTCGGCGACTGGAACGCCGACGCGAAATCGCTGCACCTGGGACCCGGCGGCTGCGGCCGCGACTACCGGGTCCTCTCGGTGGCCCTGCTGGAAGTCACCTTCTGCGGGTTCCCGCAGTCGGTCTCCGACATCGTCATGACGAACATCGCCGCCAACGTCCCGGGCTAGCTCCAGATCAGCGCGACGTGTCGGCGATGGTGGCACTGCCGAGGACCTCGTCACCGTCGGGGTCGGGCCGGTAGAGCACCAGCGTCTGGCCGCACGCCACGCCGCGCAGCGGAATCCGCAACCGCACCATAAGCTCATCGCCCACCAATTCGGCTACGGCTTCGACCATTTCGCCGTGCGCGCGCACCTGCACCGCGCACTCGACCGGCCCCGCCGGGGCTACGCCCGCGGTGAAGACCGGATCCCGTCCGTTGAGCGCACGCACGTCGAGCTCGGCCACCTCACCGACCCGGACGGTCGCGTTCCGGGCGTCCATCGCCGTCACATAGCGGGGGCGGCCGTCGGGCCCCGGCCCGGCGATGCCCAGGCCCTTGCGCTGCCCGATGGTGAAACCGTGCACCCCGTCGTGGGTGGCCAGCACGGCGCCGTCCGCGGTGACGACACTGCCGCGGCGCACACCGATTCGCTCACCGAGAAAGGCGCGGGTGTCACCGGACGGGATGAAGCAGATGTCGTGGCTGTCCGGCTTGTCGGCAACCGCCAGGCCGCGACGGGCGGCCTCGGCGCGAATCTGGGCTTTGGGGGTGTCCCCGATCGGGAAAAGAGCGTGTCGCAACTGCTCGGCGGTCAGCACCGCCAGCACGTAGGACTGGTCCTTGTCCCGGTCGACGGCCCGGCGCAGCCGGCCATCGGACAGCCGGGCGTAGTGGCCGGTGGCCACCGCGTCGAAGCCGAGCGCGCGGGCTTTGGCGGACAACGCCGAGAATTTGATGCACTGGTTGCATCGCACGCACGGGTTGGGTGTCTCCCCGCGGGCGTAGGACGACACGAAATCGTCGATCACGTCCGCTTGGAACCTCTCCGCGAAATCCCAGACGTAAAAGGGGATCCCGAGCACATCGGCGACGCGGCGCGCGTCCGAGGCGTCCTCCTTGGAACAGCAGCCGCGCGATCCGGTGCGCAGGGCGCCGGGCGCGGTCGACAGCGCCAGGTGCACACCGACCACGTCGTGCCCGGCATCGACCATACGAGCGGCGGCGACCGAGGAGTCGACGCCGCCACTCATGGCAGCGAGGACTTTCACTTGACTGCCCCCGCAGCGGCCAGTGCGGCCCCGCGGGCACGGTCCACCGCCGCGGGCAGCACCCGCAACACCGCATCCACGTCCGCGTCGACGCTGTTGTGGCCCAACGAGAGTCGCAGGGAACCGCGGGCGCTGGCCGGGTCGGCGCCCATCGCGATCAGCACGTGCGACGGCTGGGCGACACCGGCGGTGCACGCCGATCCGGTGGAACACTCGATCCCGTTGGCGTCCAACAACATCAGCAGTGCGTCGCCTTCGCAGCCGCGAAAGGTGAAGTGCGCGTTGCCGGGAAGTCGCTGCGGGTCGCGGGCGCCGTTGAGGCTGACATCGTCGATGCCGGCCACCGCCCCGTCGACCAGGCGGTCGCGCAGCGCCCGCAGCCGGGCGCCGTTGAGCTCCAGCCCGTCCACCGCGATCTGGGCGGCGGCCGCCATTCCGACGGCACCGGCGACATCGGGTGTGCCGGAGCGAATGTCGCGCTCCTGGCCGCCGCCGTGCGACAGCGGCACGCAGGCGACGTCGCGGCGCAGCAACAGCGCACCCACGCCCGGAGGTCCGCCGAATTTGTGTGCGGTCAGGCTCATCGCCGACAGCCCGCTGGCGGCGAAGTCGACCGGCAACTGCCCCACCGCCTGGACGGCGTCGCTGTGCATCGGAACCCCGAATTCGGCCGCCACGGCCGCGAGTTCGGCGACCGGCAGCACGGTGCCGACCTCGTTGTTGGCCCACATCACCGATACCAACGCCACGTCGTCATGGGCCTGCAGCGCCTCACGCAGCGCGGCCGCCGACACCGACCCGTCCGCGGCGGTCGGCAGCCAGGTCACTTCGGCGTCTTCGTGTTCGACGAGCCACTTCACCGAGTCCAGCACGGCATGGTGTTCGACCTCGCTGGTGACGATGCGCCGCAGGCGCGGCTCGGCGTCGCGGCGGGCCCAATAGATGCCCTTGACGGCCAGGTTGTCGCTCTCGGTGCCGCCCCCGGTGAAGACAACCTCCGATGGACGCGCGCGCAGCTTGTCCGCGATCAGCTCGCGGGATTCTTCGATCCGCCGCCGCGCCGCCCGGCCGCTGGTGTGCAGGGAGGAGGCGTTGCCGACGATGCCGAGCACGGCCGTCATCGCCTCGATGGCGGCGGGGTGCATCGGGGTGGTGGCGGCGTGATCCAGGTAGATCATGACGCGACCCACGATACCGGCAGGTCAGTTCGCCCCCAGACCTAGGAGGCCACCAGCACGGACCGGTGACCTCGCTGCCGTTGCGGATGCCGCGCCGTGCCCGCAAGCACCGCGGACTGGCATCGGCGGGCCAGGTCACGCCGGTCGGTGCCCGGCAGCTGTAGAGACTCGACGCGTACCGACGCCAGCGTGCGGCGCACGGTGAGCAGCCGGCAGATCGACCGCCCCAATGTGTCGTTGCCCACAAAGGCGGGGGCGGTCGAGACGCTGCCGTCGGCGTGGTGATAGCTGAGCCGAAGTGGCTGCACCGGGCGTCCGGCATCGATCGCGGCCTGGAACATCGCCGGGTAGAAAGACCCGCGCCCCCGGTGGGCTTGCCCGGCTTGCCCGCTGGCCGTCACGCGGCCGGCATCATCGCCGGGCGCACCGCACCAGGTGGTGCCCTCCGGGAAGGCCACGACCGTCCGGCCCGCGCGCAGCCGACGCGCGACGATGTCCACCACAACGGGCAGCCGCCGCAAACTGGCCCGCTCGATGGGGATGATCTTCAGGACGCGGGCCACGACGCCGATGGCCGGGCCGGTGAACATGTCGGCGCGCGCGACGAACGACCCGGGCAACACCGAACCGATCGCGAAGACGTCCAACCACGACATGTGACCGCTGACCACGAGGACCCCGCGCAGGTTGCGAATCGGGTTGCCGAACACAGTGATCCGCACGCCGAAGCACCGCAGGACCGATCGGCAGTAGACGCGCTGCACGCGCGTCCGCCCGGGTAGCGGCATGGCGATCAGCGGCAACCCCGGCGCCAACAACAGCGCCAGCAGGACGCGAAGCGTCACCCGTATGACCACCCGCAGGCGCGATTGCGCGGGCGCGCCAACCGCGACGCAGCCGACGTCGCATGTCGTGAGGGGCAGCCAGGCGTGGCCGTTGCCGGCCGGAGCCGGGGCGTTCACTGGGCGCCCCTGCCTACCAGTTGAGAGGCCGCCGACACCGACCGCAGCCTCCTGAGATATCGGGTATCGGCCCGTCGCTTGTCCAGCACCACGCAGAAGTCGCCCACACCGAAGTCCGGGTCGTGCGCGGGCTCGCCGCAGACCTGCGCGCCCAGCCGCAGGTAGCCGCGCATCAGCGGGGGAACCACGGGCCGCGGCGGGGCGGGAATGTCATCGAGGGCCAGCCCGCCGACGCGCACCGGCCGATACGGGCGCACCCGGTACTCCGGCGGCGCGGCGTGGCGGCCGAGGATGAAGTCGCGCACGCCGCGGAGCTGGCTGGCGGGGGTTTCGCCGTCCGATTCGCCGCCGATCGGCACCGACACGCACCCGGTCACGTAGTCGTAGCCGTAGCGGTCCAGGTAGGCCAGGATGCCCGCCCACATCAACAGCACCACGCCGCCGTTGCGGTGGCCGTCGCGCACCACCGCGCGTCCCATCTCCACCAACGACGGTCTCAGCGGGTCGAACGCTCGCACGTCGAACTCGGTCTCGGTGTACAGCCCGCCCGCCGCGATGGCCCCCGCGGGCGTCAGCATGCGGTAACAGCCCACCAGCTCACCGGTGTCGTCATCGCGGACCAGCAGGTGGTCGCAGTACTCGTCGAACCGGTCGACGTCGCGTGGTTCGTCGGCGACCGCCGGCAGGGTGAAGCCGGGTGTGCTGCTGAACACGTCGTACCGCAGCCGCTGTGCCGCCTCGATCATGCCCGGGTCGGTCGACAGCAACAGGGAGTAGCGCGGTCCGGCAGACGGGCTGGTGGCTGGGTTGTCCGGTTTGTCGCTGGCTATCAGAACAGAGGCAACGCTCATGAGCACCAACGTGGCGCAACCGATGAGCTAATCGGCATCGACGCTGTGACGTGTCGGTGCACGTCAGATGACGAAATGTGGCCAAGGCGAGACGCGAGCGAGGTGATATTCCCCTCGACGAAACCTACGATGCGGACATGATTGTCGTCGCCCAGATCAGCATCGACTCCCTGGTGGCCGACTTCCGAGCCGACCACGTACCGGCCTGAGCGCATGACCCTGCAGATCGACCCCCAGGTGCTCGCCGAGCTCGCGCCCGTGATGGCCGCCGCGGCCGGCCGTGAGCCGCCGCCCGTCGGCGACGTCGCGACGCGGCGCGCCAACGCCCGCGAACTGTTCGGGCGACTGGACATCGCCCGATCCGCCCCCGACGGAGTGGAGGTGCAGGGATTCACCGTGGACGCAGACGACGGCGCCGCGCTGACGTTGAGCTGGTATCAACCGGCGGGCGTCGATCCCTCCGGCAGCGCGGTGCTCTACCTGCACGGCGGCGGAATGATCTACGGGATGGGCGAACTCGGCGCCCTCTACGACGGATTGGCGCGTCGTTACGTTGCGGAGTCCCAGGTGCCGTTGCTGCTCGTCGACTATCGGACGGCCCCGGAGTTTCCGCACCCGGTTCCGCTGCAGGACTGCTTTGCGGCGCTGGTCTGGTTGGCCGACCACGCCGACGAGTTGGGCGTCGATCCGGCGCGCGTGGCGGTGATGGGAGACAGCGCGGGCGGTGGCCTGGCCGCGGCCGTGTGCCTGATGGCCCGGGACCGCGGCGGGCCGGCGGTCGCACTTCAGGTGCTGGTTTATCCGATGCTCGACGACCGGACAACGGTGCCCGACCCCGAGTTAGTGCCGTTTGTTACGTGGACCTATGACGACAACGCGACCGGCTGGGGAGCCCTGCTGGGTGACAGCGCCGGCGGCGACGGTGTCAGCGCATACGCCGCTCCGGCGAGGGCGACCGATCTGTCGCTGCTGCCCCCGACGTATATCGACGTCGGCGACCTCGACATCTTCCGTGACGAAAACGTCGTCTACGCGAGGCGCCTGGCGGCGACGGGCGTCGCTACCGAATTGCACGTGCATCCCGGTTGTCCGCATGCCTTCGAAGGGCTGGCTCCCAACGCCGCGGTGTCTCGGCGGGTCATCACCGAACGCGTCCGGCGCCTGCGCAGTTTTTAGTTGGCTGCCCACCAACTGCAGTGCCGGAGTGCGGCACGGCGTTTTACGGTCGCGCCGACGCGCGCTACTGCGGTGGGGCGTGCCGCCAGAAGGCCGACCGCGCCCGCACCAAAAACTTTGCCGCGGAGGAGGGGGTGACCGCGCCGGCTTCGGGCGACATGGAAACACGCACGCCAGGTCCGAGCGAACGCCCGCGCCGCGCGCGAACGCGCAGCAGCCACCCGAAGCGTCGCGTCTGCGACCCGCGCAGCGACGATCCGTCGAAAGCAGGGGAACGCGCGGCCTCCCCGGGCGGCCCGTAGTGTCGCACAAGGAACCGGCGGCCGATTGACACCAAACCGGAGACCGTTAAGTTGGTGAACAGACAGACCGTGTAATCGCGGCCAAGCCGCGGCCGCTTCCGGCGATCCTCGAACCGATGCGGATTCTGCGTGGGCACAACTACGGGTGAAACGACTTCCGCCGTCCGTCGGTGGTGTTTCGCCGACCAACTCGGCCCGCACTTCCTGGACCATCCCGACCAACGGGTGTTGCTGATCGAGTCCCGCGCGGTGTTCCAACGCCGCCGATTCCACCGCCGCAAGGCCCACTTGGTGCTGTCCGCGCTACGGCACCGCGCGGCCGAACTCGGCGATCAGTGCACGTTCCTGCAGACCCGCACCTACCGGGAGGCCCTGGAGACGGTTCCCGAGAAGATCAGCGTGTGCCAGCCCACTTCGTGGGCAGCCGACCGGTTCGTGCGATCGATGGCGGCGATGTCCGACATCAACGTCCTCCCCGCCCGCGGATTCTGCACCAGCCGAACAGATTTCGTCGATTGGGCGCAGCGACAGCGGACCCTGCGGCTGGCGAATTTCTACCGCGACGCCCGTCGCCGCTTCGACCTGCTGATGGACGGGAACGAACCCGTCGAGGGGCGCTGGAATTTCGACGCCGACAACCGCGAACCCGCACCGAAGAACGCCGACGCTCTCGGCGTGCCCCCGCCCTGGATACCCGAAGAGGACGAGATCGACGAGCAGGTGCGGGTGGATTTGGACCGCTGGGAGCGCGACGGCGCTGTCGCGTTCGTCGGCCATGACGGGCCGCGCGAATTCCCCGTCACCGCGGCCGAAGGCCGGGCCGCCCTAGCGGTCTTCGTCCGAGATCGCCTGCCGCACTTCGGTCCTCATGAAGACGCCATGCTCTCCCGTGATCGCTTCATGGCGCACAGCCTGTTGTCGGCGCCGATGAACCTCGGCCTGCTGGACCCCCTGGACTGCGCCTACGCCGCCGAAGACGCCTACCGCGCGGGGCGGGCTCCGCTGGCCAGCGTCGAGGGATACATCCGACAGCTCATCGGCTGGCGCGATTACATCTGGCACGCCTACTGGCACTTCGGTCGGGACTATCGCCACCGCAACGCGCTCAGGGCGCACAGCCGCCTCCCGACCTGGTTTGCGGATCTTGACGCCGACGCGGTCGACGCGCACTGCCTCAAGGACGTGCTCGCGCAGGTGCGCGATCACGGCTGGGTGCACCACATCCCGAGACTCATGGTGCTGTCGAACTATGCGCTGCAACGCGGTTGGGATCCCGCCGCGGTGACCGACTGGTTCCACCGATGCTTCGTCGACGGCTACGACTGGGTGATGGTCGCCAACGTCGTCGGCATGTCACAGCACGCCGACGGCGGGCTGATGGCGACCAAGCCGTATGCCTCGGGCGGGGCATACATCAATCGCATGAGCGACTATTGCGGTTCGTGCCCGTATCGCCCCAGCGAGCGGGTGGGTGAGCGCGCCTGCCCCTTCACCGGCGGCTACTGGTGGTTTTTGAGCCGCAACCGGGAATACCTGGCGGGCAACCGGCGGATGAACCAACCGCTGGCCGGACTGAACCGACTCACCGACCTGGACGAGGTCGTCAAGCAGCATCGCCGACTCGGTGATTCGGCGCCATAGGGAGGGTTCAGCGATGAAGGGCGGCATCATGCTCACCGTCGACCGCGACATTGAGGCCCCGCCGTCGGCGGTGTGGGAGCTCCTGGTCGATCTCGACGCGTGACCGAAGTGGGGTCCGACGGTCCGGGGCGCCGAGCTCGACGAGCCGCACACCGAACTGGCATTGGGTGCGACGGGAACGGTGCAGACATCGCTGCTCGTCTCGGTGCCGTTCGTCATCACCGAATTCGATCCGGGGCGGCACTGGGCCTGGAAGGTGGCCGGCGTCCCGGCGACCCGCCACTGGGTCGAGCCGCTGGGAGACGGCGCGCGGGTGGGCATGGCCGTTCCGTGGTGGTCGGCGCCCTACGTGACGGTGTGCTCAATTGCCTTGCGCCGCATCGACGCGATGCTGACCGGGTAAGCGGCGCGAGCAGACTCTAACCCTTGCGGGCTTTGACCGCGTCGGTGAGCTGCGGGGCAACCTTGAACAGGTCCCCGATCACGCCGTAGTCGGCGATCTCGAAAATGGGCGCCTCTTCGTCCTTGTTGACCGCGACGATGGTCTTGGACGTCTGCATACCCGCGCGGTGCTGGATCGCCCCGGATATCCCCAGCGCGATGTAAAGCTGCGGCGACACCGTCTTGCCGGTCTGGCCCACCTGGAACTGGCCCGGGTAGTAGCCGGAATCGACCGCCGCACGCGACGCCCCCACCGCGGCGCCCAACGAGTCGGCCAGCGCCTCAACCACATTGAAGTTTTCCGCGCTGCCCACACCGCGGCCGCCGGAGACCACGATCGTGGCCTCGGTCAGTTCGGGGCGGTCACCGGCGGCCGCGGGCTCGCGGGCGGTGATCTTCGTGGCGTTCTCGGCGGGCGCCGGCACCTCGACGGTCACCTGCTTCCCCGCGCCGGCTTGCGGCTCGGCGTCGATGGCACCGGCACGCACGGTGATGACGGGCGTGTCGCCGTTGACCTGCGACTCGACGGTGAACGCGCCACCGAAGATGGAGTGCACCGCCTTGTTGCCCTCTTTGACCCCGACCACGTCGACCAGCAGGCCGGACCCGAGCCGGGCCGCCAGCCGCCCGGCGATCTCCTTGCCGTCGGCGTTGGCCGACAACAACGCCGCGGCGGGCGAGTTCGACTCGGCCAGCGAGGCCAGCACGTCGACAACCGGTGTGATCAGGTACTTCTCGGCGTCGTCGGACTCCGCCACGTAGATCTTCTCGGCGCCCGCCTCCTTCAGCCCGTCGACCAGCGGTGCAGCTGTCCCGGGCTTACCGACCACAACGGCGACCGGCTCGCCCAGCGCGCGGGCGGCGGTGATCAGTTCGGAGGTGACCTTCTTCAGTGCGCCTTCAGAGTGCTCGACGAGCACCAGTACTTCAGCCATGGTTCTATCGCCTTCTCGTGATTATGGACTGTCCGAAATGGATCCGTGTTCGTTAGATGATCTTCTGGGCGACCAGGTACTGCGCGGCCTGGGTGCCGCCCTCGCCCTCGTCGGCGACCTTCTCGCCCGCGGTCTTGGGCGGCTTCGGCGTCGACGACAACACCGTCGACCCGGCGTTGTCCCGTCCGACCTCGCCGGCCTCCACCCCGATCTCGGCCAGGGTCAGCACCTTCATCTCTTTTTTCTTGGCGGCCATGATGCCCTTGAAGGAGGGGAAGCGAGGTTCGTTGATCTTCTCGGTCACGCTGACCACCGCGGGCAGGGTGGCCTCGAGGGTGAACACGCCCTCGTCGGTCTCGCGCTCGCCGGTGACCTTGCCGCCCTCGAGGGACAACTTGCGCAGGTGGGTGAGCTGCGGAAGGCCCAGGTACTCGGCGATGATGGCCGGCACCGCGCCGCCGGAGCCGTCGGTGGATTCGTTGCCGGCGATCACGAGTTCGGTGCCCTCGATGGTGCCCAGCGCGCGGGCCAGCGCCCATGCGGTCTGCACGACGCAGGAGCCGTGCATGCCGTCGTCCTTGAGGTGGACGGCCTTGTCCGCGCCCATGGACAGGGCCTTGCGGATCGCCTCGGTGGCACGCTCGGGACCCGCGGTCAACACGGTCACCGATCCCTCGGCGCCGTCGGCGGCTTCCCGCTCGCGGATCTGCAGCGCCTCTTCGACGGCGCGCTCGTTGATCTCGTCCAGGACAGCGTCGGCGGCCTCGCGGTCCAGCGTGTAATCGCCGTCAGTCAGCTTGCGCTCCGACCAGGTGTCTGGGACCTGCTTGATCAGGACCACGATGTTCGTCATGGTTGTGGTTCGTCCTCCTCGAAAGAGTCCCGCAGTCGTCGACTGCGAGACCTTGCTACACGTTTGGCACGCACAACAATGTTACCGAAGGGTAACTTTGTGCGGTCTGCCTTCCCACCATAGCGGGTCGTCCTGCGGGTTCCTGCGGCCTGTCCGCCACGCTTCGACGGGGATGCCCTCTTCGCGGTTCGCGAATCCGGCACTTCGCGTTAGCCTGCCTATGCAATGAGCGCATTCGTCCCCGACGTTCCGCACCACACCCCCGACGGCACCTCGCCGGCGGCTGATGCGGTGTTGACGCTGACGGGCGAGCGCACCATCCCCGACCTGGACATCGAGAACTACTGGTTTCGCCGCCACGAGGTGGTCTACCGGCGACTGGCGCCGCGCTGCGCCGGTCGCGAGGTGCTGGAGGCGGGATGTGGCGAAGGTTACGGCGCCGACCTGATCGCCGGCGTCGCGCGCCATGTCGTCGCGGTGGACTACGACGAGGCCGCGGTGGCCCACGTGCGTGCCCGCTACCCCAGGGTGGAGGCGCTCCGGGCCAACCTCGCCGAGCTGCCGCTGCCCGATGCGTCGGTGGACGCCGTGGTGAACTTCCAGGTCATCGAGCACCTGTGGGATCAGGCGCAGTTCGTGGCCGAGTGCGCCCGGGTGCTGCGGCCATCGGGGTTGCTGATGGTGTCCACGCCCAACCGGGTCACCTTCTCCCCGGGCCGCGACACACCCATCAACCCCTTTCACACCCGCGAACTGAACGCCGCCGAACTGACCGATTTGCTGTTCGACGGCGGTTTTCGCGAGGTGTCGATCGGCGGTGTGTTCCACGGTCCCCGCCTGCGCGAGATGGACGCCCGCCACGGCGGCTCGATCATCGACGCGCAGATCGCGCGGGCGGTGGCCGACGCACCGTGGTCGCCGGAGCTGGCGGCCGACGTCGCCGCCGTCACCGCGGACGACTTCGACATCTTCGACAGCGGCCACAGCGGACGCCATATAGATGACAGTCTGGATTTGATCGCGATCGCGGTAGCGCAGTGAGCACCGGGAGTTCAAGGCGAGACCGAGTGCCGGGTCTCTTCACCCTGGTGCTGCACACGCATCTGCCGTGGCTGGCCCATCACGGCCGCTGGCCGGTCGGCGAGGAATGGCTCTACCAGTCGTGGGCGGCGGCCTACCTACCGCTGCTGCGGGTGCTGCGGACGCTGGCCGACGAGGGTCGGCGGGGGCTGATCACGCTCGGCGTCACCCCGGTGGTCAACGCGCAGCTGGACGACCCGTACTGCCTCGACGGCATGCATCACTGGCTGGCCAACTGGGGGCTGCGGGCGGAAGAAGCCGCCAGCGTACGGTCACTGCCCAGGTCTAAGTCGGCCGGTTATGAATCGTGCACACCGGAAGCGTTGCGCGCCTTCGGCATTCGCGAATGCGCCGAGGCGGGCCAGGCGCTGGACGACTTCGCCACCCTGTGGCGGCACGGCGGCAGCCCCCTGCTGCGCGGCCTGATCGACGCCGGCGCCGTCGAGTTGCTCGGCGGGCCGCTGGCCCATCCGTTCCAGCCGCTGCTCACGCCGCGGCTGCGCGAGTTCGCGCTGCGCGAGGGCCTGGCCGACGCGCACCAGCGGCTGGCGCACCGCCCGACCGGGATCTGGGCGCCCGAGTGCGCCTACGCCCCGAGCCTGGACCGCGACTACGCCGCGGCGGGGGTCACCCACTTCATGGTCGACGGCCCCTCGCTGCACGGCGACACCGCGCTGGGCCGGCCCGTCGGCGACACCGACGTGGTGGCTTTCGGGCGCGACCTGCAGGTCAGCTACCGGGTGTGGTCGCCGAAGTCCGGGTACCCGGGCCACGCCGCGTACCGCGACTTCCACACCTACGACCATCTCACCGGGCTGAAGCCGGCCCGGGTGACCGGCCGCAATGTGCCGTCGGAGGGCAAGGCGCCCTACGATCCCGACCGTGCCGACCGCGCCGTCGACGTCCATGTCGCCGACTTCGTCGACGTGGTCCGTGCCCGGCTGCAATCGGAGTCCGAGCGCATCGGGCGGCCCGCTCACGTGGTCGCCGCCTTCGACACCGAGCTGTTCGGCCACTGGTGGTACGAGGGTCCGACGTGGCTGCAGCGGGTGCTGCGGGCCCTGCCCGCCGCCGGGGTGCGGGTAGGCACGCTGACCGACGCAATCGGCGGCGGCTTCGTCGGCCATCCGGTCGCCTTGCCGCCCAGCTCGTGGGGGTCGGGCAAGGACTGGCAGGTGTGGGCCGGCGACAAAGTGGCCGACCTGGTCCGGCTCAACGCTGAAGTGGTCGACACGGCGCTGACCACGGTCGACAAGGCCCTGTCGCAGACGGCGTCGCTGAACGGGCCCCTCCCCCGCGATCACGTCGCCGACCAGATCCTGCGTGAGACGCTGCTCACCGTCTCCAGCGACTGGCCGTTCATGGTGAGTAAGGACTCGGCCGCCGACTACGCCCGCTATCGGGCGCACCTGCACGCACACGCCACCCGAGAGATTGCCGGGGCGCTGGCGTCGGGCCGCCGCGACACCGCGCAACGGCTGGCCGACGGGTGGAACCGCGCCGACGGCCTGTTCGGCGCACTCGACGCGCGTAGGCTTCCCCGGTGAGCGACAGCCTCCCCCGCGAGGGTGCGCGTTCGTACAGCGACACGCCGTACCGGACGTCATTCTGCGCACGCTGGCGACCAAAAGGGCGGGTAGCCGCGTGAAGATCCTGATGGTGTCGTGGGAGTACCCGCCGGTCGTGATCGGTGGGCTCGGCCGCCACGTCCATCACCTGTCGACGGCCCTGGCCGCCGCCGGTCACGAGGTCGTCGTCCTATCCCGCCGCCCCGCGGGCACCGACCCCAGCACCCATCCGCCGACCGAAGAGGTCCGCGAGGGTGTGCGGGTGGTCGCAGCCGCGCAAGACCCGCACGAATTCAGCTTCAGCAGTGACATGATGGCGTGGACGCTGGCGATGGGCCACTCCATGATCCGCGCCGGGATGTCGCTGAAGAAACCCCGCAGCAACCGCTCCTGGCGTCCCGACGTCATACACGCACACGACTGGCTGGTGGCCCACCCGGCGATCGCGCTCGCCGAATTCTACGACGTGCCAATGGTATCCACGATCCACGCCACGGAAGCCGGGCGCCATTCCGGTTGGGTCAGCGGAGCGATCAGCCGTCAGGTACACGCGGTCGAGTCGTGGCTGGTGCGGGAATCCGACTCGCTCATCACCTGTTCGGCGTCGATGGCCGACGAGATCACCGAACTGTTCGGCCCCGGTCTGGCCGGAATCACCGTGATCCGCAACGGTATCGACGCGGCGCGCTGGCCGTTCGCGGCGCGCCGACCGCGAACCGGGCCCGCCGAACTGCTGTACCTCGGGCGGCTGGAGTACGAGAAGGGTGTGCACGACCTCATCGCCGCGCTACCGCGGATCAGGCGCACCCACCCAGGCACCACGCTGACCATCGCCGGCGAGGGTACCCAGCAGGAGTGGCTCATCGAGCAGGCCCGTAAACACAAGGTGCTCAGGGTCGTTCGGTTCGTCGGGCACCTCGACCACGCTGAGCTGCTGGCGGTGTTGCATCGCGCCGACGCGGCGGTGCTGCCCAGTCATTACGAGCCGTTCGGGCTCGTCGCGCTGGAGGCCGCCGCGGCGGGTACCCCGTTGGTGACGTCCAACATCGGTGGCCTGGGCGAGGCGGTGATCAACGGGCAGACCGGGGTGTCCTGCGCGCCCCGGGACGTGGCGGGGCTGGCGTCGGCGGTACGCGGTGTGCTCGACGATCCGGACGCCGCGCAGCGCCGCGCCCGCGCCGCCCGGGAACGCCTCACGTCGGACTTCGATTGGCGCACGGTGGCCAGCGAGACCGCACAGGTGTACCTGGCGGCCAAGCGCGGCGAGCGGGAGCCGCAGCCACGGCTGCCCATCATCGAGCACGCCCTGCCGAATCGTTAGCTATCAAGGGTTTTCGAGGCCGGCCGCGGTTGCGCAGTACCGCCATACCCGGTGTAAGTCGGTGTCGCCGTACCTCGTCAACGGCAGATAGTGCTCAGGTCGGGGCCGCCGATCGTGCCAGAAAAGGCCGGTCGGCGGCGCGGGTTCCGTCGCGGCAAGCCATACGGCCGTGTCGCCTCCCTCTTCCGCAGTGCGCAGTATCGGTCCGGTGATCGCCCGAAAGGCGGGAAGTGACATGGCCACCCCTGGGGTGTCGGCCCATCCGGGGTGCGTGCAGTAGACGCGAATGCGCTGGGGGCTCCCAGCGGCGCGCGAGGATCGGCGTGAACGCCACCTGAATTCGTTTGGTTCGCGCGTACGCGGTGGCACCGCTGTACCGTCCGCCGCGGTATTCGGGGTCGTTGGCCGGCAGTGGTTGGGTGTACATCCCACCGGAGGACACCAGGATCACCCGCGGATCGCTGGACTTGGCCAGCATCGGCAACAGCAACTCGGTCAGCAGCACCGGACCCAGGACGTGGGTGGCCAGGGTGACCTCGTGCCCCTCGCGGGTTTCGGTGCGGGTCGCGGGCAGCACCCCGGCGTTGTGGATCAGCACGTCCAGGTTTTCGACTCGGCTGTTGAGGTCTGCGGCGAAAGCGCGCACGGCGGCCAGATTCGAGACGTCGCACACCTCCACCCGCACGTCGGCTTTCGGGTCGGCCGCGATGATTTCCTCGCGAGCCTGTTCACCCTTCTCCCGGTCCCGGACGGTCAGCAGGACGGTGGCGCCGAGGCGCGCCAGCCGCGCCGCAATCGCCTTGCCGATGCCGCGATTGGCGCCGGTGACGAGCGCCGTGCGACCGTTCAATGCACCAGGCCGCGTGTCGTCCGCCCATCCCGATCGGCGCAGCTGATAGCCGATGCGGCTGTAGCCGGGCACGATGGTCCGATCCAACGCGGTGTCGAGCAGGGATCTGATTCCGGTGGGAAATCTCATGCAAACACTTTTACCTACGCGGCGCGGGTTAACGTCGAATCATGGGACTGGAATATTCGAGCGTGGTCGACGCGCCCATCGGCGACGTCTTCGCCTGGCACACCAGGCCGGGCGCGTTCACCCGGCTCTCGCCGCCGTGGCAGCCGATGCGGCTGGTCAGCGAGGCCGCCTCGCTCAAGGACGGGCGCGCCACGCTCGCCCTCCCAGGGGGTCTGCGCTGGGTCGCCGTTCACCAGCCGGACTGCTACGACCCGCCGCGGCGCTTCGTCGACACCATTGGCGGCGATGGGTTGGCCACGCTGCCGGCACGAGCGGCCGTGCGCTGGCGGCACACCCACGACTTCGAGGACGTCGGCGGCGACCGGACAAAGGTCATCGACCGGGTCGACACGCCGGTGCCCGGATCGTTGTTGCGACCCATGTTCGTTTACCGGCACCGCCAGCTGGCCGACGACCTCGCCGCGCACCGGCTGGCGGCCGAGCACGGTCTGAGGCCCGCCACCATTGCCGTCACGGGGTCATCCGGACTCGTCGGTTCGGCGCTGACCGCCTTCCTGCGGACCGGCGGCCACCGAGTCATCCAGCTGGTCCGCGGGCCCGCACGCGGCAGCGACGAGCGGTCGTGGCGTCCCGACGACCCCGACCCGCAGCTGCTGGACGGGGTCGACGCGGTGATTCACTTGGCCGGCGCCTCGATCGCGGGCCGATTCACCGACGAGCATCGGCGGGCGATCCGCGACAGCAGAATCGAGCCGACCCGCCGGCTGGCCGAACTGCTGGGCCGCAGCAACGAGCTGGGGAGCTCCCGGCCCACCGCCCTGATCTCCGCCTCGGCGATCGGCTTCTACGGCTACGACCGCGGCGACGAGACCCTCACCGAGGACAGCGATCGCGGCGACGGGTTCTTGGCCGACGTGGTCGCCGAATGGGAGGAGGCGACCGCGCCCGCGGAGCGGGCGGGTGCGCGGGTCGTGCTGGTACGCACCGGAATCGTGCAATCCCCTCGAGGCGGCACGTTGAAGCTGATGCGTCCGCTGTTCAGCGCGGGCCTCGGTGGCCGGCTGGGCGACGGCCGGCAATGGCTGTCCTGGATCGGGATCGACGACCTGGTCGACGTCTATCACCGCGCGTTGTGGGACACCGCACTGTCGGGACCGGTGAACGCCGTTGCGCCGCAACCGGTCCGCAACAGCGAGTACACGCACACCCTGGCCCGGGTCTTGCACCGGCCCGCGGTGGTACCGGTGCCGTCGTTGGGACCCAGGCTATTGCTCGGGGCGCAAGGCGCGCGCGAGCTCGCGTGCGCCAGTCAGCGGGTGACACCGCAGAAGCTCGCCGCGGCCGGGCACCGGTTCCGCCAACCGCAGCTCGACCAGGCGTTGCGTCACCTGCTCGGCAAGCAATCCTGAGCCGGCCCAGCGGCGTGAAATCGCCCCTGCCGCAGGCTTGGTCGAGCGCCACCTCGATGCCGCCCTGCCCGATTACGTTTCGGATGTCGTCCAGGGACACGCGTACGCCGTCGATGTCGGTCACGATTCGCCCCCTCAGCCACCAGTTGCAGCCCTGGTAGTGCAGGGACATCAGGGTGGTCAACGTCTGCCCGCCCCACGAGGTGACCGGCCGCAGCGCCACCGCTCGCGTCAGCACAACGCGCTCGACGAACCCTTCCGCCAGCACGCCGAGCGGGTGGAAGAATCGTTTGCCGCGGAGAGCGGAACCCCACCCGAAGGGCGCCGCGACGATATCGCGAACGTCCACTGGCGGCGGGTTCCCCCCGGATGCGCTCAAACGGTGCGTGGCTCCCTGCTGGATGCGAAACGACTATGGCTCCGCGCCTTTCGGCCTATGTCGATGCGGTGCCGGGAAAAGATCGCAGATGCCGGCTGATCACGCGCAACTCCGACGGTGATTGCTGGCCCGCTTGTGAACCGGTGTCGACGCAGAGCTGCTGCATGACCGCCTGCCAGGACTCGACTTCCGGCGTCGATCTCCATGTGCCCTCGAACAGCCCGACGATGATGGCGTCGCCGCCGTCGGTGAGGGCGTAGACGGGACCGCCCAAGTCGTGGCCGTCCGCGGCCACGTCGGCCAGAACAAAACGGCCGTTGCTCACCGAACCCACGGAGCCACAGGCCTGGCCGGTCGAGCTCCGCAATTGGCATACCGACAACCCGGGTTCGGCGCGCAGGTCGGGCGAGGATCGCAGACGGCGGCCGATTGGCAGCAGATCGGTGGCGTTGACCTCCGGCGCCAGCGCGACGACTTCGTATTCCACGGGCTGCATCGCGCTATCGGCCGCGGCGTCCATCGTCGCCTGGCGGCGAGCAACCAGGACCGAGCCGATGACGTTCCCGTCGCGGTCGGTCACCACCGAAGCGCCGCCATCGCACTGGCCCGTCGTCAGCGCGATCCGCAGCTTCGGTTCGACCAACCCCACCATGCACACCGCGTTGCCTTGGTGAATCTCCATCCCGGGGAACGCAGAGGGGCCGGGACTGGCATCTGCCTGCCCGGGCGCTCCTGACGCCGTCAGCGCAAGCGCAAACGCAATTGCCAGACGACGGCGATGACTGTATGCCGCTTCCATTGGGCCACAACGCTCCTCGCGACCGGAGAAAATCTCTCAGTACTCAAGACCGGCCGGACCGTTCCCTCCGGCGGCGACGGGATACCCGTATTCGACGCCTGTAAAACCGGCAAAGATAACGCGGCCGAATCGGCGCCGGGCCGCCGCTCGCCGGGGTGCATGCCGAGGGGGTCGCCGAGCGACCGACCGCGCTTGCAACGGGGCCGGATAACGAATGCTTGACAGCTCCCGCAAGCCGAATCTGGGCCCTAAACTGCTGGTCCGGCCAGGTGCCGGGCCCGAAGGCCGGCGCCCGTGTGCCATTGCGTCTGCAGCGCCGGCCACCGGCATCGGCGATATGCTTCAGCCAGGTTGATCGCACAGCCAGTTTTCGGGGGGCGGTGTGTCTGGCACCTCCCCCTCACCCAGTCGATCGGCGCTGTCACATGACATCTGTTCACCTCAAAGTTTCATCGGACGGGACCACCGGAACGCGGCAAACCGCCCGCTGCCGCTACATGGCCGACTTCGCCGGGGCGCAAATCTTTGCTTACGCGTGCAACTTCGGCACCGTCCTACGCATCGACGGCGAGATCGATGCGGCGAACGCCCAGGACGCGGCCCAGGCAATCGGCCGCTTCGCCCGCCTGAAAACTCCCCTGATCCTCGGATCTGAGTCACCTCGATTTTCTGAGCGTTGAGGGTTTCCGGGCGCTGCTCGGCCTCAACCACCAGCACAAGAAGGCGCGGGTGCATTGCAGCGTCGTCTCCGGTGCCGCGATGCGTCCACTGATGCGCATCGTCAACGACCACGGTTTGACAGTCGCCGGATCGGTCCCCGAAGCCCTTCAGCTCATCGAGGACATCGTCCGGGCGCGCCGTCAGTTGCTCTCAGACCTGCTCCGGCAGCGGAGACTGCAGCGCCGAGTCACTGCGGTCCCTTCCTGAGATCGTGCTCGGTTGGCCGCAGAAGGACTGTCTCCCCGACTATTTCGCCATCGATGTCACGGCCGGGCACGCTCGGCGCCCGGGTGGCGCCCAATTCACTCTGGAAACCGCGCATCGCGGAGATGAGGGCCGTGAAGACTCGGTGGGCGGCCACCAAGTCCGTGTCAGGCAGGTCCTCCAGCGCTACCTGGGTATGCGTACCCAGCGGGCTGAAGAACGACCGGGCGGTGGCGACGGCGGAGTCGCCGTGCCGGAGGATCACCTTTCGGCGATCGTTCGGGTGCGAGTCGCGCCGAATGTGACCGGATTGGATCAGCCGATCCACCAGATAGGTGATGGCCGAGCCGGACAGTCCCATCCGGTGGCTGAGATCACCGGAGGTCATCGGACGGCCCGCGGTCTCCGCGACCATGATGTGCAGGATTGCGCGGAAATCGTTGGGCCGCAAGTCTTGTGACGACGCGAAAAGCCGGCCGATCTGGTCGGATTCGGTCGAAATCTCACGCAGATCGGCCGTGATCAGGGACTCCAGAGCTTCCCGGCCCAAGAGCTGCTCCGCCGCGTCCATAACGTGCTCAGCATATCTCGCAACGGCCGATCATTTCAGTTGGTTAACGTTTAATTTCCTGAAAGGCACCCATGGCCTGCGGCTCTCTTGCCGCCGCGCGGATCGGGAGGGCGGTGTCGGCTTCCGGGGGCGACCCTCGGCTGGCGAAGCGACCGGAAGTTCAGTAAGTTAATGTTTAAGAAATTGAAGCTAGCGTTGGTAAGTGGCAGGTCCAAGCGTTATTCGAACCAAATTTGTGGGTTTGCCGTTTACAGGGGAGGCAACGGCGGCGTGGGTCTGAGCCGTTCAGGTCTGAAGATGCCGAGCCATTCGGAGGGAGCGCGAGGGCAGATGAGTACGTTGTTGACGCCGGCCACGGAAGCTCAGCCCCTTGCGGTGGCTCCACCGGTCGACGCCGAGTTCGGCGCTTGGCGGTCCAGGCTGCGGCGAGCCGTGCTCGGCGAGGTCGCCGAGTTCGCCTCACTCCGGGCCGCCGAGCTGGACGGGACGGGTGTCGACGCGGCCGGCCGCGTGCTCGTCGAGTTCGTCTCGGACGGCAAGTGCCTGCGGTCGACCTTCATGTATCTGGGGTGGCTGTGCGGCGCTGCGCCGAGCAGGGCGGCGTTGCGGGCCGCGGCCAGCCTGGAATTTTTGCAAGCCTTTGCGCTCCTGCAGGACGACGTCATGGACGCTTCGGCCGAACGGCGGGGCCGCCCGTCCGCGCACGTGCAGTTCGCCCAGTGGCACCGCCGACGCGGGTTGTCCGGCTCGTCTCGACGCTTCGGCGAATCCTCGGCCATCCTGCTGGGCGACCTCTGCCTGATCTGGGCCTCGCAGATGATGCGGGAAAGCGGCGTCGAACCTGCGCGTCTGCTTGCGGTGTGGCCCCGCTACGACGAAATGCGCACCGAACTGGCGATAGGCCAATTCGCAGACCTGGCAGGCGATATCCGCAAACCGCCGTCGCTGGAGACGGTGCTCGACGTGGCTCGGCGCAAGTCGGGTAATTACACGGTGCGCCGGCCCCTGGAGATCGGCGCTGCGATGGCGGACTGCGACGATCGGACCCTGGCGCAGCTGGGTCGTTACGGCGCCGCCATCGGCGAAGCGTTCCAGCTTCGCGACGATGTCCTCGGTGTGTTCGGGTCGCCCGCAACCACGGGTAAACCCAACGGGGGAGACTTGCTGGAACGCAAGGCGACCAGCGTCGTGGTCGCCGCCCACCAGCTGGCCGACGCAACGACTCGACAGGAGCTCACCGCGTTGATGAACAGCGGTCACCTCGACGACGCCGCCGTCGACCGGTGGAAAGCGTTGATTTCCGCCACCGGTGCGCTGCAGCTGATAGAAGGGATGATCAGCGACCGCGTCGCGGCCGCCCGAGAACAGGTCAGCGGCATGGCGATCGACGAGACCCTGCGCAGCGCGCTGGACAGCATGGCGGCCGCCTGCACGGACAGGGCCGTATAACCATATGACGAGAACGAAGATGGGAGCACGTTGAGCATGCGGACCGTCGAGGGACGAAGCGACCACGTGGTGGTGGTCGGTGCCGGCCTGGCGGGCCTTTCCGCCGCGCTGTACCTGGCCGGTAGGGGGCGCACGGTCACCGTCCTCGAACGGTACCCGTGGCCGGGCGGACGGGCCGGCCGGCTCGACGTCGACGGCTACCGGGTCGACACCGGTCCGACGGTGCTGACCATGCCGGACATCATCGACGACGTCTTCGCGGCGGTCGGGGCGGACCGGTCCGGCCGCCTGGAGTTGCTGCCGGTCGATCCGGCCTACCGCGCGGTCTTCCGCGACGGCAGCGCGATCGATGTGCATGCCGACGCGGATCGGATGACCGCCGCGATCGAGGAGTTCGCCGGCTTCGGGCAGGCAGCGGGCTACCGGCAGCTGCGCGAGTGGCTCGAGCGCCTGTACCGCGTCGAGTTCGACGGCTTCATCTCCGCCAACTTCGATTCCCCGCTGTCGCTGCTCACCCCCCAACTGGCGCAGCTGGCCGCGATCGGCGGCTTCCGCAAGTGGGAGCGCATGGTCAGGCGCCACATCACCGACCCACGGCTGGTGCGGGTCTTCACCTTCCAGTCGCTGTACGCCGGCGTCGCGCCGCGCGACGCCCTGGCCGCGTACGCGGTCATCGCCTACATGGACACCATCTCGGGCGTGGTGTTTCCGCGGGGCGGCGTCCGCGCGCTCCCCGACGCACTCGCCGCCGCGGCCGTCGACGCGGGAGTCCAGTTCCGCTATGGCGCCACGGTGACCGGGCTGGAACGCTCCGGCGGTCGGGTCGGCGCCGTGCGGACGGCCGACTCCGAACGCATCCCCTGCGATGCGGTGGTGCTGACGACCGAACTGCCGCAGACGTACGCCCTGCTGGGCCGGACACCGCGGCGCGCCGTGCCGCTTCGAGCGTCGCCGTCGGCCGTCGTCGCCCATCTCGGATGCCGCTCCGTCACCGCCGAGACGCTGCATCACACCATACTGTTCGGTGACGCGTGGGATCGGACCTTCACCGACATCATCCGCGATGGGCAGCTCATGCAGGATCCGTCCCTACTGGTGACCCGCCCTACGGCCACCGACCCGGCGCTGGCTCCCGCCGGCCGCGACCTTCTGTACGTGCTCGCGCCCGCGCCGAACCTCGACCGCGGCACCGTCGACTGGGCCGGCGTCCGCGGCGCTTACACCCAAACCCTCATCGACGACGTCGCCGACCGGCTGCTTCCCGGCCTGCGCGACGATGTCCAGGTGCTGGACGTCGTCACACCCGCCGACTGGGCCCGCCAGGGGATGGCGGCCGGCAGCCCGTTCGCGCTGGCCCACACCTTCGCCCAGACCGGTCCGTTCCGCCCGGCGAACATGGTCCGCGGCATCGAGAACGCGGTGCTCGCCGGATCGTCGACCGTGCCCGGTGTGGGTGTGCCGACCGCGCTGATCTCCGGGCGGCTGGCCGCGGACCGCATCACCGGGCCCAGTCACGGTCAAGCCGGCCGCTCGGCGACGCACATCGACACGAAAGCCAGATTGCCATGATTCGCAGTGAGTTGGACGCAGCCCGGATCGACGAACCGCGCCTGCGCGACGGGTACCGCCGCTGCCGCGAACTCAACGCCGCGCACGGCCGCACGTTCTTCCTGGCCACCCGGCTGCTGGCGCCCGACCAGCGGCCCGCGATCCACGCGCTGTACGGCTTCGCCCGCTACGCCGACGACATCCTCGACGACCTCGATCCCACCGTGGGCACCGACGTGCGGGCCGAACGGTTGCGGCAACTTTCCGACCAGTTTTTCGCCGGCGGCGATCACCCGGGAGATCCCGTCCTCGCGGCGGTAACCCACACCGCGCGGCGCTACCGGATCGACCCGCAGTTGTTCGAAGACTTCCTGGCGTCGATGCGGATGGATCTGACGGTCACCGACTATCCCAACCGCGACGCGCTCAACCTCTACATGCGCGGCTCCGCCGAAGCGATCGGCTTGCAGGTGCTGCCCGTGCTGGGCACCGTAGTGCCCGTCGAGGAGGCCGCACCGTACGCCGCGGCGCTGGGCCGGGCGTTCCAGCTCACGAACTTCCTGCGCGACGTCGACGAGGACCTGTTGCGCGGGCGGGTCTACCTGCCGGCCGACGAAATGGCGGCTCATGGCGTCGATCGCGAGCGGCTGATGTGGTGCCACCAGCACCGCCGCACCGATCCGCGGGTGCGCAACGCTCTGGCGGCCCAGCACGAAATCACCCGGCAGACTTACCGCTTCGCCGACGCCGGGATCGCCCTGCTCGCACCGCGCTCGCAGCCGTGCGTGGCGACCGCGTCGGAACTGTACGCGGAGATTCTGGAGCGCATCGAGGCCAGCGACTTTGCGGTGTTCACTCACCGCGCCACGGTCGGCAAGGCTCGACGACTGCAGGTCGCCGGTGTCGGACTGCTACGGTCTTGGCGGGCGCGCAACAGCGCGGGGAACGTTCCTGATCGTCCGGGAGCCGCATGAGCGATCGGTGGCAGTACCTTTTGGTTCTGGCCGCGTGCCTGGCGATCACCGCCCCCCTGGAAATGTTCGGTCCCGGCGTCTACCGCCAGTGGCGGCGGGTCGCCCGCTCGGTCCTGCCGGTGGCGCTCACCTTCGTCATGTGGGACGAGATAGCGGTCGCCGCGCACGTGTGGAGGTACAACACCACCTACATCAGCGGCCTGAACGTCCCGTTCCGGGTGCCGATCGAAGAGGTGTTGTTCTTCCTCGTCATTCCGGTGTGCGGGCTGCTGACCTTCAACGCCGTCAGCACCATCCTGGATAAGGTCGGCCGCCGATGACCGGCGTGGGTTACACCGTGCCCGCCGTACTGACCGTCGTGGCCGTGTGCGTGATGGAGTTGGCGCTGCTGCGCACGGGCTTGTTCCGGCGGGCCGCCTACTGGCTGTCGATGCTGATCGTGCTCGGGTTTCAGGTACCGGTCGACGGGTGGCTGACCAAACTCAGCTCCCCCATCGTGATCTACGACGATCACCAAACCACCGGCCTACGGTTCCCCTTCGACATCCCGATCGAGGATTTCCTGTTCGGCTTCGCTCTGGTCACCGCAGTGCTGCTGCTGTGGGAACGGCAACGTGCGCGTGGGTGAACTCGGCCTGGCCCCTGGCGACCTGTCGGGCGCATTCGACGCCGGGGCCGCAGCATACGACGGGCTCGTCGGCGCCAACCCGTGGTATCACTCCCAGTTGCGGCTGTCGGCGCACCGCATGCGAATCCCAAACCGCGGCAAGGGATTACAGCTACTCGACGCAGGATGCGGCACCGGTGCGTCTACGGCCGCCCTGCTCGCCGTCGCGCCGGAGGCCGACATCGTCGCCGTGGACGCGTCGCGGGGCATGCTCGACGCGGCCGTCGCCAAGGACTGGCCCTCGTCGGTACGGTTCGTGCACTCTCCCGTCGAGCGACTGGCCGAGCACGGCATCACCGGACCGTTCGACGGCATCCTGGCCGCCTACCTGATCCGCAACCTGGCCGACCCGGACGACCAATTGCGGACGTTCCGCACGCTCCTGCGCCCCGGCGGCACCCTGGCCGTGCACGAGTATTCGGTGCGCGATTCCCGGGCCGCCACGCGGATCTGGCACGCCGCGTGCTGGGGCATCATCATCCCCGCCGGGTGGTGGCGCACCCGCGACACCACGCTGTACCGCTACCTGTGGCGAAGCGTGCTGGCTTTCGACGGCGCGGCACGGTTCCGGCAACGACTCGATGACGCCGGCTTCACCGCGGTGCACAGCGAAACGGTACCGGGCTGGGAGGCCAACATCGTGCACACTTTCCTCGCGGACGCGCCACGATGACCGATTACACGATGATCGCTCTGGGGACCGACCGCCGTCGCCAAACAATCCCCGCCACAAGGGGATTTCCGGACGCCGGCGCGCTGCCGTCGCGCCCCCGCGTGGTCGTCGTCGGCGGCGGCATAGCGGGACTGAGCGCCGCCACCGGCCTGGCCGAACGCGGGGTCGCCGTCGAGGTGATCGAACGCGAACCCTACCTCGGCGGCCGGGTCGGCGGCTGGACCGAGCACGGGTCGGAGCCGGGCCCGGAACCGGCCCCGAAACCGGCCCCGAAACTGGCGATGAATCGCGGCTTTCACGCATTCTTCCGGCAGTACTACAACCTGCGCGCCCTGCTCGCGCGGATCGACCCGCAGTTGCGGATGCTCACCCCCGTCGACGACTACCCGCTCATCGACGGCGCGGGCCGACGCGACACCTTCCGCGGGCTGCCGCAGACCCCACCCTGGAACGCCGTGGCCTTCGCGGCGCGCAGTCCCACCTTCCGGCTCCGCGACTTCCTCCACCTCGACGCCCGGGCGGCCGCGCCACTGGCCGCGGTGTCGGTGCCCGGAATCTACCAGCGGCTCGATCACATTGACGCCGCAGCGTTTCTGGAGAACATCGGTTTCCCCGAAGCCGCCAGGCACCTGGCATTCGAGGTCTTTTCACGCAGCTTCTTCGCCGACCCGTCGCGGCTGTCCGCGGCCGAGTTGGCGACCATGTTCCACATCTATTTCCTGGGCTCCAGCGAGGGCCTCATCTTCGATGTCCCGACCGCGAACTACGACACCGCCCTCTGGGGGCCACTGCAGCGCTACCTCGAAGCGCGGGACGTACGGTTCCGGCTCGGCACGAGCGTGTCGCGCATCGACACAAGCTCCGCCGAACCTTTCCGAGTGCACACCGACTCGGGTGATCAGCTGGACGCGGACGGGGTGGTCCTGGCCACCGACGTCGCCGGCCTACAGCGGATCGTCTCCGCATCAAGCGACCTCGCAAGCGAGGAGTGGCGTGGGCAGATAGCGCAGATGGGGATCGCCCCGCCCTTCGCGGTGCATCGGCTGTGGCTCGACCGCCCCGTCGCAGCGGACCGGTCGGCGTTCCTGGGCACCGCCGGCCACAAGCCGCTCGACAACATCAGTGTGCTCGAGCGCTACGAGCGCGAAGCCGGCGAGTGGGCCCGCACGCACCGCGGTTCCGTCGTCGAACTGCATGCTTACGCCCTCGAATCCGCCGCATCCACCCCGGCCGCGGTAAGCCAACTCCACCGGATCTATCCGGAAACCGCCGAGGCACAAGTGCTTCACGAGCGTTCGCTGGAACGCGGTGACTGCCCGCTCTTCCCGCCCGGATCTTACGAGCGCCGACCGAAGGTCGCCACGCCCCATCCCGGTCTGCTGCTGGCCGGCGATGCCATCCGCGTCGACTTGCCGGTGGCACTCATGGAACGCGCCGCCACCACCGGGTGGTGCGCCGCCAACCGATTGTTGACATCATGGGGGTTGGCCGGACACCCGCTGCACACCGTACCCACCACAGGCCGCTCGCCGCTGCTCCGGTGGCTGGCCACCCGTGAAAGGGCCGCCCGATCATGAACATCCGCGGAAAGTTTCGGCAGATATGGCCCAAAGACGTTCCGCTGCAAGCCCTCCCGCGCACGTCATGGGCCAATCAGCGCCCGACCTACCGCGAGGCCGAGCCCGCGATCATCGAAGCAGCGCTGCGTCGTTCCCGGCACAAGCCCACCGGCAACTGGTACGCCTTCGCCGCGAGCCGCGACGTACGCGCCGGCCGGCCGTTCGGCGCGCGCGTCGCCGGGGTCGAGGTCGTCGCCTGGCGAGACCGCCTCGGCAGCCTTCGCGTCGGTCCGCGCAGTTGCCCACACCTGGGCGCCGACCTCGCCACCGGAGTCGTGCAAGACGGTGCGTTGATCTGCCGCTGGCATGGCTTGGCGCTCGACGGCACCGAGCGCAACTTCGGCTGGTGCCCTTTGCCCGGCCACGACGACGGCACGCTGGTGTGGGTGCGCCTCGACAAGGTCGGCGGCGAGGAGCCGTTGGACGAGCCGGTGATTCCGGTCAGGCCGACCGGCGACACACTGACCGCCGTCACCCGCGTGGTCGGAGTCTGCGAGCCGACGGACGTTATGGCCAACCGACTCGATCCCTGGCACGGCGCATGGTTTCACCCGTACTCCTTCACCGCGCTCGAGGTCCTCACGACGCCCACCGAACACGCCGACCGCTTCCTGGTCGCGGTCACCTTCCGGATGGGCCGCTTTGGCGCACCCGTCATCGCGGAGTTCACGTGCCCGGAGTCACGCACCATCGTGATGCGCATCGTGGACGGCGAGGGAGTCGGCAGCACGGTCGAAACCCACACCACGCCAATCGGTTTGGGGCCCGACGGCCGGCCCCGGACCGCCGTGCTGGAAGCCAGCTTCGCGCATTCCGACCGTCTTGGATTCAAGCGCGCGACCCGGGTGGCGCCACTGATCTCACCGTTGATGCGGTATGCGGCCGGCCGCCTGTGGCGCGACGACCTCGCCTACGCCGAGCGACGGTACGAGGTGCGCGCCTCGCGACCGTGAAAGGCGTGTCCGTGATGAAGAAGTTGTATTCCGCCACCGTCGTGGCGGCCGTCGTCACCCACTTCGCGTACCTCTTGTACCTGCCGGTGGGCGGTTTCCTGGCGCTACGCTGGCCACGAACCATGGTGTTGCACGTGCCCACGGTGGCCTGGGGGGTCGCGGTCGTCAAATCGGAGCTTCCCTGCCCGTTGACGTCGCTGGAATCGTGGGCGCGCCATCGGGCGGAGATGGAGCCGCTGCCGACCACGGGATTCATCGACCGCTATGTCGCCGGGGTCCTCTACCCGACCGGCCGCACGGGTCCCGCGCAGGCACTGGCGTTCGTCGCGGCCGCCGTCTCCTGGGGAGCGTTGGCGAGGCGGCGTCTCGCCCCCGGTCTCTAGCGCGCGGGCCCGGCGACGGCAGGCTCCGGTGCGTCGACCGGTGCGGGGGTGGCCGTAAAGGTGTCGGCGTGACGCTCGCGAGAATTGCGTCGCCACACAAACCACGCCCCAGCCGATAGGGCGATGGCCAACAGGATGGCGGTGGGCCACATGGCCAACTGGGCGAGCCACAGTCGCCGCTGTAACAGCAACACCCTCCGTTGACCGTCTCGAACACCCCGCAGGGCAGATTTGACGCTCACCGCGACATTTATACCCGAGCGACGCGGGGTCAAACGTTTGGCTGACGGCATCAGGGGCTAGTCACCAGCATGACCACCGAACTACCCCCTCAACGACAGACTGCCCCGCATTCCCCATCGGCACCCGCGACCACGCGGGCGCCCCGTTCGTTCACCAGGCTGGCGGCGGCGTGGTGGGCGCTCGTCGTCGGCCTGCTGATCCTCATCGTCTTGCTGATCTTCGTCGCCCAGAACACCGACTCCGTGACCGCGCATTTCCTGGCATTCCACTGGAATCTCCCGGTGGGTGTGGGGTATCTGTTGGCCGCCGTGGCGGGCGCGACCACCACCGTCTTGGTCGGCGCCGCACGCATGATGCAGCTGAGGCGGGCGGCCAAAAGGAGTGTGCTCTTGGCCGGCAACAACGCACCGGTTGCGACTACTCAGTGAACTGTTCAGTTAATTAACCGGCGGATCCCTGCGAGCGCGGTTGAGTTCCCTCCCGGCAGGAAGCCCTAGCGCTGACAGACGGGGAGGAAAGCCATGAGTCACACACCCGGTGGTCGCGCCCCGACACCAACGGCGCGCCCTCCCAACCGCTGCCCACCGATCCGCAGTGGGCAGGCGGATCGCTGTATCACGATGTGCGCCAACGCCATAGCCCCAGCGATCCCGCGACCCTGTGGCGCGCCATCGAAACGGCCGTCACCGAACGCAACTGGTCGGTTTTCCCGTTGGGATGGCCGCTGCGCGGCTGGGTCAACGGATTCTTCAGCGCCGTGTGGACTCGTCGCAGGCCGCTGGACGGTCACCGTCTGCACGTCGGTGAGGCGCTGGACTGGTGGCGGGTGGAGCAGGTCGACGAGCCCCGGCTGTTGCGGCTGCGTGCCGACATCCCGCTACCGGGGCGGCGGTGGCTGGAGCTGTCCGCAAGCACGGACGGCAATGGCAGATCCCGCTACCGTCAGCGCGCGCTGTTTCAGCCATACGGGCTTGCGGGACAACTGTTTTGGACCGCCTCGGCGCCATCACGCGACGCGGTCTTCGGGGGCATCGCACGTGACGTCACCGCCACCGCGCGTCAGAGCCGCGACCCCAAAAGCGATTCCATCGCCCTGCTGAAAAGGGAAGCCACATGGGGGACGAGAAATTTCATAAAGGCGACAAGGTCGAGTGGAAAAGCCACGGCAGCACGGTCGAGGGAACGGTCGAGGGCGAGATCACGTCCGATACCGAGGCCGCCGGACGCACGGTGCGCGCATCCAAAGACGACCCGCAATATCAGGTCCGCAGCAGCAAAACCGGCGCCGATGCGGTACACACGCCCGACGCGCTGCGGCACACGGACTGATTTCGCGTCGGGCGTAAGAACTGGGGCCGCGACCCCAAGAAGTCCTGACGCACCGCGCCCGGCGACGAAATACCTGGTCGACTTGCCCGCTCACTCGTCCCATCGGCTACAAATGAGAAACGCCCGGTGGCGTTCGCCGGCCGCAACTCGCGGTCCCCGATACGCTTCGGCGTATCTTGTAAGAAGGATGCGAGTAAGTGACTAAGCGCGGCGCTGCTGATCGGCGACCAGACCGAGCCGAACTAGAGAAGCTCATGTCGGCGGACATGCGGGCGATGACTGCGCAATCCGACCGCATCGGGCGCCACTTCGCGCGCCGGAACGCCGTCGGCGGCAGCGACTTCCACGCCTTGCTGCACATCATGGTCGCCGAAACTGCCGGAGTGCCGCTGACGCTCGCCAAGCTGCGGCAGCGGATGGACGTGTCGCCGGCTGCGATCACCTACCTGGTGGATCGGATGATCGACGCCGGCCACATCCGGCGCGAGTCCGATCCCGACGACCGGCGCAAGTCGCTGCTCCGCTACGAAAAACGCGGTATGGACTTGGCCCGCTCCTTCTTCACACCGCTTGGGGCCGAAGTGCGCTCGGCTATCGCCGATCTGCCGGATCGGGATCTGAATGCGGCGCACAGAGTTTTCACGGCGATGATCGACGCGATGGCGAAATTCGAGTCGCAGCTCGCCGCCCCGAGCGCCAAACAGGCGGCGCCAGAGCCGAAAGCGGCCACAACCAGGGGCCGGCGACGGGCGGTGCGGTAGCTCTCTAACGGACGGCCGTGGAGCCGAGCACACGCTGCTCGATCAGGTCAGCCCCGTGGGCCACGCCGCCGGTCGCGGCGAAGCCGGCGGCCACCCGGCGTGCACCGTCGGCCATGGTCATCGCCTTGCGCACCTCGGCCCGCAGCCGCGCCGGGGTAAGCCGTTTGGCCGGCAGTCGCGTACCGCAGCGAGCGACCTCCACGCGCCGGGCGACTTCGGCCTGATCACGCGCGAAGGGCACGACGACCACGGGCACGCCGTGGTCCAGGGCTTTGAGCGTCGTTCCCATCCCACCGTGGGTGATCGCACAGCTGGCCCGCTCGAGGATGGCCGCGTGCGGGACGAATCGGCACACGGTGGCGTTGGCGGGTCGCGGCAGATCCGCGGGCACACCGGCCGGGAACGTCGCCACCACGTGAACATCCTCATCGGCCAGTGCCTGCAAAGCGGTTCGGCCCAGGGAGGTGTCGGGCTGCCGGATCGAGGACGTGTTGACCAGCACCACCGGCCGGTCGATGGCGTTGACCCAATCCGGTGTGGTCGTCGTCGGGGGTTCGAACACACACGCCCCGATGTGGTGCACCAGGTCACCCCAGCCCTGATGCGGATACTCGAAAGGCTCCCCGCCGACGGTCAGCAACAGCGGCGCGCGCCGCATGAGGTCATCGACGGAGGTCACCGGCGGCACGCCGAGCTCGGCACGAATGGCGTTGACCCGTGGCACCATTGGCCGGTCGAAAAGATACCGCACAATGGGACGGACCGAGGCGTCGCGAACGTCTCCGAGGATCCCGGGCAGGGGGCGCATCCCCGGGCCGAAGGGCGGCACGCCGCGGGACCGCAGGTAGGGGGTGAACGGCGAAAAGACCAGCCACGGAATCGTTCCGGCGTCGGCGGCCGACATCGCACCCCAGCAGTTGGCGTCCACGATGATCGCCTCGGGGCGGATCGTTTCCACGGCGCGCCGCAAGTCTTGCACCTCCAGGACCGCGCGCCGACACAGCACGTCGATCGACAGCTTCAGCACCCCCAGCGCGCCTCGGGCTCTCCAGTCCTCCCCGACGATCGCCTCGATTCCCGGGTCGACGGGTTCGGCATGCAGGCCGACCGCGCGCATCATCGGCACTCCGGCGGACATGGTGCGCACATGCACGTCGTGACCGCGCCGGGCGAGCTCTTGCAGCAACGCGCCGACGGGCAGCACGTGGCCCAGTCCGGGCGAGCCGTACGCCAAGATCACAGACATGTCGCCCGCATTATGGGCCGGGAGTCAGCTTGACATCACGCAAACCTCGGAGATCCGCCACACCGCACCCGTGCAGGCAGACCCGAAGCTCGTCGATGAAAGGCTGTAGCCAATCGACGACCGCGGCCGCGGATTGGATCGCGGCGGCCAGCAGGGGCCTGGCCATCGCCACGACGTCGGCGCCCAGCGCGATGGCCTTGGCCGCGTCCATGCCCGTGCGTATCCCGCCGGAAGCCACCAAGGGGATGTCCGGCAGCGCCGCACGCACCTCGACGATCGCCCGCGCGGTGGGAATGCCCCAGTCCGCCAACTGCGGATAGCGCAGCTCGCCGTAGCGGACGAACTGTTCAACGCGCGACCACGAGGTACCGCCGGCGCCCGCAACATCGATCCCGGCGACGGGCGATTCGCCTTCGGCGCCAAGCAGTTTCGCGAGGGCCGCGGCGCCGATCCCGTGGCCGACCTCCTTGAGCAGCACCGGATAGCCCAGTGCCTCGGCCACCTCGCGCAGCCTGACCAGCGATCCGGAAAAGTCGGTGTCGCCGTCGTGCTGCATGGCTTCCTGCAGTGGATTGGCGTGCACCGCGAGCACATTCGCGCCCACCCGATCGAGCGCCTTCGTGAGGTCGCGCACGGTCACCTTCGTCAGCTGAGCCAAACCGATGTTGCCGAACAATAGGACGTCTGGGGCCACCTCACGGACGGTGAAGCTGGGCGCGGCCCGCTCTCCGAGCCCACTGTCCAGCATGATCCGCTGGGAGCCGAGCATCATCCCGACGCCGAGTTGCTGGGCGGCCTTGGCGAGGTTCCGGTTTATCGTTCCCGACAGCTCGGCACCCCCGGTCATCGCACCGACGAGGATCGGCGCTCGCAGGCGGGCGCCGAAAAACTCGGTGGACAGGTCGATGTCGCCCAGGTTGGTCTGCGTGCACGCGTTGTAGGGCAGCTGATAACGGTCAAGGCCGGTAGTCAGACCGGCGTAGTTGACCTGCTCGGTGAGGCAGACATCGATGTGCCGCCGCTTGCGAGTCGTCATCGCGCGCGGGTCGCTCGTCATGGTCGGGGTACCACCGCGCCGTTGCCGCTGACGGTCGCCGGGGTCGTCTGCATGACTCCCATATTGCCTCCTGAGGGCACATCGCTCACGCCGGTGTAGGTGGACAGCATTTCAGTTGATTAATGTTTAAGCAACTGAAATACTCTCCGGGTGCTGTGGGATCGGGTGGCCAACGCCGTGGCAGGGCGGCGTTCGTGGCCGCTCGGATTGGGTGTTGTGCTGCTGGGTTTCGGATTCATGGCGCTCATCGGTGGGAACGCGGCGGCGGGACAGGCCCCGCTGTCGGTGCCCCCCGGCTCCGATTCCGCCACGGTCGACGCGCTGGGCCGCCAGTTTCCGGGAGGCGACCGGACGCCGCTGATCGTGGCGGTCAACCGGGCCGACGGCGCCGCGCTGGGCCCCGCCGACGCCGCGGCCGCCCAAGCGGCCCAGGACCGGATGCAGCGCGCGACC
>JARLGR010000125.1 GCA_031292665.1 Mycobacterium sp.
CAAGCAGAACACGGCAAACCATATGATGTGGTGACTTGTTTTCTGAGGTGTGCTGTTCCGATCTCCGGGGGAGCGGCGCCGGCGTCCCGCGCCTACACCCCCGCCACGCCGGCCTATTCTCCGGCGCCGGCTGCGGCAGCCGAGGAACAACCCGCTGAGTGATCGCACCGGCCGCCCGGCCGTGTCCGCGATCGGTACAAAGTTTGCGCGTACGGCGCTTTTTTCAACTATGCGGGCGCTAATCTGTCACTGACTTCCCAGGAAGTGAGGGGACACACATGTTGGCGCGCTACCTGAAGGCCCAGCTAATCGTTTTGCTGTGCGGCGGCCTGGTGGGGCCGATCTTCCTGATCGTCTACTTCACCCTCGGCTTCGGCAACCTCCTGCAGTGGATGTTCTACGTCGGCCTGCTCATCACCGTGGCCGACGTGCTCATCGCGCTGGCGTTAGCCAACTACGGGGCGAAATCGTCGGCCAAGACCGCGGAGCTGGAGCAGAGCGGGGTGCTGGCACTCGCCCAGATCACCGGGCTCACCGAGACGGGAACGTGGGTCAACAACCAACAAGTGGTCAAGGTGCACCTACACATAGCCGGGCCCGGGTTGCTGCCCTTCGACAGCGAGGACCGGGTGATCGCCAGTGTCACGCGGCTCGGCAACCTCAACGCCCGCAAGGTGGTGGTCCTGGTCAACCCCACCACCCAGGAGTACCGGATCGACTGGGAGCGCAGCGCCTTGGTCAACGGCCTGGTACCCGCCCAGTTCACGCTGGCCGAAGACAACCGGACCTACGACCTCAGCGGGCAAGCCGGCCCGCTCATGGAGATCCTGCAGATCCTCAAGGCCAACAACGTCGCGCTCAACAACATGGTCGACATCCGGTCCAACCCGGTGCTGCGTGACCAGATTCAGGCGGTGGTGCGCCGGGCGGCCGAACAACAGACACCGGGGGCCCAGCCCGCGTCGGCCGCGCAGCCCGCATCGGTCGTCACGCCGCCCAAGCAGTCGATCGCCGAGCGGCTGCAAGAGCTGGAGACGCTGCGCGCCACCGGCGCGCTGACCGACCAGGAGTACAACAGCCGACGGTCGCAGATCATCTCCGAAATCTGACCCGGATACGGGACAAGCCGGGCGTTAGAACACGTTCCAATTTCGCTGCTAGCCTGTCATTCGGCGAAAGGAACTCCGTAGTGGCTCTACAGGCTGGATCACTGCACGGACGCGTCGCGTTCATCACCGGCGCGGCCCGGGGCCAGGGGCGCTCGCATGCGGTGCGGCTCGCCCGGGAAGGCGCCGATATCGTCGCGCTCGACATCTGCGCCCCGGCGTCGCCCACCGTGACGTACCCGGCGGCCACGCCCGAGGAGCTGGCCGAGACCGTCCGCTTGGTAGAAGGCGAGGGCCGCAAGGTGCTGGCCCGCGAAGTCGACATCCGCGACGACGCGGCGCTGCGCCAGCTGGTGGCCGACGGAGTCGAACAGTTCGGCCGGCTCGACATCGTGGTGGCCAACGCCGGAGTGCTCGGCTGGGGCCGGGTTTGGGAGCTCACCGACGAGCAATGGGACACGGTCATCGGGGTCAACCTGACCGGCACGTGGCGCACGCTGCGCGCCACGATCCCCGCGATGATCGAGGCAGGCAACGGGGGTTCCATCGTGGTCGTCAGCTCGGCGGCGGGCGTGAAGGCGACACCGGGCAACGGCCACTACGCGGCCAGCAAATTCGGGCTCACCGCGCTGACCAACACCCTCGCCATCGAGCTCGGCGAGTACGGCATCCGGGTCAACTCCATCCACCCGTACTCGGTCGAGACCCCGATGATCGAGCCCGAAGCCATGATGCAGATATTTGCCACGCATCCAAGCTTCGTGCACAGCTTCCCGCCGATGCCGTTGCAGCCCAAAAGCTTCATGACTTCCGACGAGGTATCCGACGTCGTCGTCTGGCTCGCTGGCGACGGCTCTGGCACACTGTCGGGCACCCAGATCAACGTAGACAAGGGCGCCTTGAAGTACTGACTGGCCATCGTGTATGAACTCCACGTGACCAGTAACGATGGCGTCGGCTCAAGCGGTAGTGGAATTGTGATCGTCGGCGGCGGCCTTGCCGCCGCCCGGACCGCCGAACAACTGCGCCGGTCCGAATACTCCGGTCGCATCACGATCGTCAGCGACGAGGTGCACCTGCCCTACGACCGGCCGCCGCTGTCCAAGGAGGTGCTCCGCAAAGAGGCCGACGACGTGGCCCTCAAGCCGCGTGAGTGGTACGACGAGCAGGACATCATCCTGCGACTGGGTTCGGCCGCCACCGGCCTCGACACCGCGGCGCGCAAGCTGACGCTGGCCGACGGAACCGAGCTCGGCTACGACGAACTCGTCATCGCAACCGGCTTGGTGCCGCGGCGCATTCCGTCGTTCCCGGACCTGGAGGGCATCCGGGTGCTGCGCTCGTTCGACGAAAGCGTGGCCCTGCGCGAGCACGCGTCGTCCGCGCGGCACGCGGTCGTCGTCGGCGCCGGCTTCATCGGCTGCGAGGTGGCGGCGAGCCTGCGCAGCATGGGCGTGGACGTGGCGTTGGTGGAGCCGCAGCCGACCCCGCTGGCAGTGGTCCTCGGCGAGCAGATCGGCGAGCTGGTGGCGCGACTGCACCGCGCCGAGGGTGTCGACGTCCGCCTCGGCGTGGGGGTGGCGGAGGTCCGGGGCAAGGGCCACGTCGACACCGTGGTGCTGACCGACGGCACCGAGCTGCCGGCCGATTTAGTGGTCGTCGGCATCGGATCGCACCCGGCGACCGAATGGCTCGCGGGCAGCGGCGTCGAAGTCGACGACGGCGTGATCTGCGACGAGGCCGGACGCACCAGCGCGCCCAACGTGTGGGCGCTGGGTGACGTCGCGTCCTGGCGGGATGCGACGGGACACCAAGCGCGCGTGGAACATTGGAGCAACGTCGCCGATCAGGCACGCGCCGTGGTGCCGGCGATGCTTGGCCAGGAGGTGCCGACGGTCGTCGTCGTCCCGTATTTCTGGAGCGACCAGTACGACGTCAAGATCCAGTGCCTCGGGGAGCCCGAAGCCACCGACATCGTCCATCTCGTCGAGGACGACGGCCGCAAGTTCCTGGCCTACTACGAGCGCGACGGCGTGCTGGTGGGGGTGGTCGGCGGTGGCATGCCCGGCAAAGTGATGAAGACGCGCGCCAAGATCGCCGCGGCGGCACCGATCGCCGAGGTGCTGGGCTGACGGGGCAAGCGCCCCGGGTCGCGATACTCGACGATTACGCCGGTGTCGCATCCGAGCTCGCCGACTGGTCGCCGGTCCGGAGCCGTGCGGGCGTAACGGTTTTCGACCGTCACCTTTCGGAAGCTGAGGCCGTCGACGCGCTGCGTCCCTTCGATGTGGTGTGCACCCTGCGCGAGCGGATGGCGTTTCCGCGCACGCTCATCGAGCGACTGCCGAACCTGAAACTCATCACCATCGTCGGCCGGAGCCTGCCGAACCTCGACTTGGCCGCGGCCAGCGATCACGGCGTTTTGGTGTCCCATTCGGACTTCGCCAGTCCCCGGTTCCGCTCCGTTCGCGACGCCACCCCGGAACTCGCGTGGGGGCTGATGATCGCGGCGGTGCGCAACCTGGGCGAGGAGCATCGGCGCATGCGTGACGGCGGGTGGCAGACCACCACGGGCGTGACGCTGTCCGGCAAGACAATCGGATTACTCGGGCTCGGCAGGGTCGGCAAGCGCATGGCCGGATACGCCAAAGCGTTTGGCATGCAGGCCATTGCGTGGAGCCAGAACCTCACCGAGGAGGCCGCGGCTGCGGTCGGCGCCAGTCGCGTCGAGAAGGCGACGCTGCTCAGAGAATCCGACGTGGTTTCCGTTCACCTGGTGCTCTCGGAGCGCACGCGCGGTCTGATCGGTGCGCCCGAGCTGGCCCTGATGAAGCCGACCGCCTACCTGATCAACACGTCGCGGGGCCCGATCGTCGACGAGGCCGCCCTGATCGCCGCGCTCGAAACCGGGCGCATCGCCGGAGCCGGGGGGGGCGGGGGTTTTGGCGCGGCCCGCCCCCCCCCTCATACAAAACCCCCCCCGGCCCCCCCCCCCCAATACCCCCCCCACC
>JARLGR010000126.1 GCA_031292665.1 Mycobacterium sp.
ACATCTCGGCGTCAAGTGTGGTCAGATCGGTGGCGGGCGGTCCAAGACCACCGGCATCATCGATGTCGCACTGCTACCTACACTCGCCCGACGCGAAAATGTCGAAGAAATCACCGCCGGCTACGGGTTCGTCATCGTCGACGAATGCCACCATATCGCCGCAGCTGCGTTCTCCGCCGTCCTGGACCGGATACCGGCGAGATACTGGCTTGGCTTGACTGCGACGCCGGAGCGGCGAGACGGGCTCGAGGACCTGATCTACCATCAGCTCGGATCGCACAGTCACACCCTGGAACCTCCTGGTGCTGGTGAACTCCCCTCCGCTGCAGCGGATTCGCCCGCACCGCACCCGGTCCTGCATATCCACCCGACCCGGTTCCGCTACACCGGCGATGCCGATCCCTCCGCGCCGGGCGGGATGGCCGAGATCTACCGCGCGCTCGTCGACGACCAGGATCGCCTCGACCAGATCGTCACCGACGTGCTGACGGCACACAGCCAAGGTGCAAACATCCTCGTCCTCACCACCTGGGTAAACCACTTAGATGCGATGACCCGCCGGCTCTGCGATGCCGGATGCGAACCAACCGTGCTGCGCGGCGGAATGAAAGCGCGCGAGCGCTTGAAAATCACCCAGCAACTCGCAGCTCACCAGCCAGAACATCCACCGCTGCTGATTGTTGGGACCGGCTCATTCATCGGCGAGGGTTTTGACTGTCCCGCGTTGGACACCCTGTTCCTGGCCTCCCCCATCACTTTCAAGAATCGCCTCGTTCAGTACGTCGGACGCATCACTCGGCCACACCCCGGCAAGACCGACGCCACCGTCCATGACTACCACGATGAACTCACATCCGTTCTCGCGTCCTCGCTGCGCAAACGCGCCCCCGGATACACCAAGCTCGGCTTCCCCGACCCCCGAACAGCGCAGAAGCCATCCGGCACCTCGTAATCAGCGCGGACCGACAACTACGGCTGGTGTGAACCTGGAGCACTTGACCAGCGGACAATGGCGCCAGGGAAAACGGTCTCCGATTCGCAGTGCATGACGGGCGCTAACGTGCACCAGCGCGCATATCGTGCGCCTCAGCGCCCCGCCGTCCGACGGTCAAGTACGCTCCGGCACCGTGATGAGACCGGCCTGGTCCCAAGACAAGCACCATAGGCAACAAATAATCCAGGCCCGATCACGCCATCACCCCAGCTCAGAGCCGGGTTCGCTCAGTCGGGCTGACACAGTCGGGCTGACAGGATTTGAACCTGCGACCACTTGACCCCCAGTAAATGGCGGTAGCGTATTTCCGCAGGTCGCGGGCGGTATGCGGATCTGTGGTGTCCGCGCATGACGTGCACAGACGCGCAGGTCGTTCACCATCGCGCATTACGTGTGGTCCCAAACTGGTCCCAAAATCGGACGGCCCCGGCAGGTTGTGGCGTTTGAATCGGCGCCAAACCGCCGCCGACACGGGCTACGTGACCGACACCTTCGCCGTTCTGGCCCAATCGAAACTGGGCATGTTATAAACATGTAGGATATGCTCTTAACATGTCAGCCATGGTTCAGATACGCAACGTACCTGACGAACTTGTCCACGAACTGAAGGCCCGGGCGGCGGCGCAACGGATGAGCCTCAGTGATTTTCTGCTTGTCCGGCTGGGCGAAATCGCTGAAGAACCGTCCCTCGAAGACGTCCTCGATCACCTTGCGGCGTTGCCGCGCCGCGACCTCGGCGCGAACGCGGCTGAACTGGTTGGCGAAGCTCGATCCGAATGATCGTGTTGGACGCCTCGGCGGCCGTCGAGCTCGTTCTCGCGACGCGCCCGGGGGCCGCGGTCGCCCGGCGCTTGCGCGGCGAGACGGTGCATGCCCCTGCCCATTTCGATGTGGAGGTGATCGGCGCGATACGCCGAGCGGTCATCCGCCGGCTGATCAGCGATCATGAAGGGCTCGTCACCGTTGTCGACTTCCAAAGCCTGCCCGTTCGGCGTTGGCCTACAAAGGCATTCGTCGAGCGCGCTTACCAACTGCGTAACACTCATACCGTGGCCGATGGCGTGTACATCGCCCTCGCCGAGGGCCTTGCGGCGCCGCTTATCACTTGCGACAGGCGACTCGCTGATTCCCATGGCCATGACGCACACATCGAGCTCGTTGCCTGACAATATGGGGCCCGGTGGTTACCGAACTAGACTGGGCCCACCTGACCAGCGGTCAAACTCGGTCCAGCGGCCGTTAGAGGCCGAGCCGGTCCCAAGCACGCCTAACCCGCGGTCCCATAGGCGGCCATCCAGTCGCATGATTAGACCCACGCAAACTGATTACCGCAGCTCAGAGCGGTTTTTGCTTGGTCGGGCTGACAGGATTTGAACCTGCGACCACTCGACCCCCAGTCAACCGGAAAGTGTGAACTACTGTTCTATTGCGTCCAATACGTCGAGGTCAGCGGCGTCCGTTTGTCCGAATTGTGTCGTCATGTCCAGTCTGTTCGCGCCTGTCTTGGGACATTGGCGGGACACTGACGAATGGGTGTTCGGCGCTACAAGACGACATCCAGTGGCGGCGAAACTGATTGTCGTCAACGAGGACTGCTCACCGATCAGCCCCGAGACGTACTTCAAGACGTCGCCCGCCACTGCGAGGTCGCGGGCGTGCCGGTGATCCGGCTCCACGACAAGAGTGAACGGGTTGCCCGGCAGGCACTGGTGGCGATCCGCCGGATGGAGGACCTAGTTCTCTTATCGGCGAGCCGTTCCGCGGGACACACTCTGGGGATGAAGCTGTTCGAGGATCGTGTCGACGCCGGACGTCGATTGGCCCAGCGTCTGGATTTCTTGCGTGGAGAGGACGTCATTGTGCTTGGCCTGCCACGGGGTGGGGTGCCGGTGGCGTTCGAGGTGGCCAAGGCGCTGCAGGCGCCGCTGGACGTTCTTGTGGTGCGCAAGCTCGGTGTGCCGTTTCAGCCCGAGTTGGCCTTTGGCGCCATCGGTGAGGGCGGCGTGCGGGTGATCAACGACTCCGTCGTGCGTGCGGCGGACCTCAGCCGCGAGGACATGGACGCAGTCGAAGGCGAGCAGCGGGTTGAGCTGCAACACCGCGTGGAACGCTTCCGCCGCGGGGGTGACCCGATCTCGCTGGCGGGGCGAGTCGCCGTACTTGTCGACGACGGCATAGCGACCGGAGCGACCGCTAAGGCAGCGTGTCAGGTCGCTCGCGCTCAGGGCGCGAGCAGGGTCGTGTTGGCGGTTCCGATCGGCCCGCACGACATCGTCGAGACGTTTGCCGGATACGCCGACGACGTGGTGTGTTTGGAGACGCCCGCGTTCTTCTTCGCGGTGGGGCAGGGTTATCGCGTCTTCACCCAGACCTCCGACGACGAGGTTATCGCACTGCTGGCTCGGGCCCGCGACGGTTTTCGGGGTGTCGCCGCCAGCACGAGTGCCGCCGACCCGCCGCTGCGCGATGAGGAGGTCGAAGTGGCGGCCGGACCGGTGGTGGTGGCCGGGCACCTGACGATCCCGGAGCACCCGAGCGGCGTCGTCGTCTTCGCTCACGGCAGTGGCAGCAGCAGGTTCAGCGCGCGCAACATCTACGTCGCCGACGTGCTGAATGGTTCCGGAATCGCCACGTTGCTGTTTGACCTGCTCACCCCAGACGAAGAACGCAACCGCGCCAACGTCTTTGACATCGAGCTGCTGGCACGCCGGCTGGTCGAGGTCACCGGCTGGCTGGCCGGCCAACCCGACACCGCATCCCTGCCGGTCGGCTACTTCGGCGCCAGCACGGGAGCGGGCGCGGCCCTCGTCGCGGCCACCAATCCCAGCGTGAAGATAAGCGCGGTGGTCTCCCGCGGCGGCCGGCCCGATCTCGCGGGCGAGTCGCTGACCAAAGTCCACGCGCCGACGCTGCTGATCGTGGGCGGACGCGATGACGTGGTGCTGGAACTGAATCGACGCGCACGGGCCGCGATTCCCGGCGAATGCGAGCTCGTTGTGGTTCCCGGCGCCACCCATCTATTCGAAGAACCCGGCACACTCGAGAAAGTCGCTGCGCTGGCCCGCGACTGGTTCGTCGACCACTTGAGCCCTGCCCGGGGACGGTAGTCCGCTGCAAAGCCATGGCGCACAACAGATCAGGTCATTTGACTGTGCCGCACACGGCGGATCTTCGGATCGAGGCGTGGGCACCCAACCGCGACGGCTGCATCAGGCAAGCGATGCTCAGCACCGTCGAGAGCCTTCTGGATACCTCGTCGGCTCATCCGCAGCGGACGTGCCGGCGCAGGCTGACCGGTGACAAGCCACGACGACCTGCTCGTCGCCGTGCTCGAGGAAGCCATCTACTCACTGGACACCGCCGGCGAGGCGCAGGTTAATCTCACTCTGACAGGCACAGACGGCGGTGTCGACGTCGACTTCACGATGGTCGACGCACGCACGCTGGCCCAAGTTGGTGCCGTGCCAAAGGCGTTAACGCGGAACGAGCTTCGCTTCTCCCATGGTCAAGAGGGCTGGCGCTGCGCGGTAACACCTGACGTCTGATCGATGCTCGGCCGAAGGTCATCGAGGAGACCCCATACCGGTTCCGGATAGAGCAAGAGGGCGCCATGTGGGTGCCCGGATCGTGTTCGCGTCGAGGTCGTCGCTACCTGACGAACACGGGGATATGGCGCTGGCTCAGGTCGCCGACGTGGCGACGCTGCCGGGAATCGTCCGGGCGGGAATGCGGCGACGATCCTCGGCGCAGCTCGAAGATGCAGGAGCGTGCCAACGGTTGCCGGGCAGCGGTAGGTTGACCGATGGGCGCTTTTCGCCCACTAGCCTTGGCGCGCCCGGCCCGGGCCAGGTTGGCCGCCGGACCGTAGCGCCGCCAGGGCGCCGGCGCCTGCGAGGATCGAAAAGGCCAGCGCCAGAACCCAATCCCCCAGCCGCTGGTAGACGGTGGTGATCGATCCGAGCGGAACATCCACCACGATCGTGCCGCGGTATCTGGACGCGCACCAGGCGAGTTGGCGGCCCCGCGCGTCGAAGGCCGCGCTGTCGCCGGACAACCCGGTGTGCACCGCCGGGCGGCCCACCTCGACGGCGTGTATCGCAACCTGGCTGGCCAACTGCGGCTGCGCCCAACTCCCCTGGAACGTCGAGGTGGAACTCTGGTATACGAGCATCTGGGCGCCGAGTTGCACCGCGCGGCGGGGGAGGTCGGAGAAGGTCGCTTCGAAGCTGATCAACGGTCCGATGGTGAGCGAGCCGGCGTGCAGTACCTCCTGTGCGCCGCCGCGCCGCCGGTCCTCGGCTGTCGCCTTGGTATGGGCGGTTACCCAGCCGAGCAGCGGGCGCAGGGGCACGTACTCGCCGAAGGGCACCAGCCGGACCTTCCGGTAGGCGCCCACCGGCCCGTTCGGTCCGATGAGGACGGACGACTTGTAGATTCCCCCGGTCGCAGCGGGTGCGTCGACGTTGACCAGCAGGTCCGCGCCGACCCGCCGGGACAGCTGCGCCAGGTTCTCCGCGGCGTCGGGGTGGCTGGCGAGATCGACTCCAACGCTGCTCTCTCCCCAGACGACCAGGTCCGCCCGCTGGCCTGCCAGGGTCGCGGTGAGGGCGGCGCCGGCCGCCTGACGGCGCGCGGAGTCGGCGATGTCGCCCGGCTGCACCAACGCCACCCGTACCGTCGAACCGACCGGAGGTGCAGGTCCCAGCAGGAACCATGCCGGGCCGATTCCGGCACATCCAAGCGCAACCCCCAGTGCGAGAATCCGAACGGACACGCCCCGTCCCAGGATCACGCCCGCGATCGCGGTGTTCACCGCGACGAGAAGGAAACTCGTCAGCCATACCCCGCCGAGTGAGGCCGAGGCCAGTGTGGCGGGCTGGTTCCACTGCGACCCGCCCAGCAACGCCCACGGGCCGCCCAGGCTTTGCCAGGACCGCACCGCCTCGGCCATCACCCAGGCACTGGGCAACACCGTCACCGCAGCCAACATGCGGCCAGTGGTGACCGGGCCCGACAACAGTCGCTGCGTGGCCCACCCCCATGGCACCCATAACGCGCCGATGCCCGCGGCCATCACTGCCAGCAGCGGGCCGGTAGCGGGCAGCAGCCAATACTGCGTGGACAGCACGAACCCGGCAAGACCAACCCACGCCCGCACACCACCCTCCCGCGCGGTCGGGGCGGCGCGCACCACCAGCAGCAGCGGGACGACGCCGGCCCACGCGAGCCACCACCAGGACGGCGCGGGAAAGGCAAGCACGGGCAACGCGCCGACAACCAACGCCGCTGTGCGCCCGGGAAAACGCCGTTGGCGCGGGGATCGCCGCCACCTCCAGCCGAGCATCGCCACGCCGACCAGCACCCAGCCGAGGACGAAACCGGCCGAGATCAGCCACAGAAACAAACGCTCCCGGCCGACCCGCCACAGCGGGACCATGGCCAGTCCGGCGACGACGAACGCCACGTTGTACAGCACGTCGTAGACGGCAAACACGCGACCGCGCACCGCGTCAGGGGCGGTGCCGCCGACCAACGCGTCCACGGAGATCTTCAGTATCTGGAAAGCGAAGGCCACCACGCTCACGCAGCACACCAGCACAACCAACGACGGGAACAGGCCGCCGACGTAGGCCGCGGCGGCGGCCGGCAGGAACGCGGCGGGCACTAGTACACCGGGGGTGTACCGGCGCGCCAACGGCGGCGCGGCCAGCGTTCCGGCGAACGCAGCCAGCCCCGTTGCGCCCAGCGCCACGCCATACCCCGAGATCTGCAGGTGATAACGGGCATCGGCGATCAGCACCAAGACCACGAAACCGGCCCCCAGGAGCAACCGGTGGGCCGCGACGGCCAGCAGGGGCCAGCGGAGAGCGGGGACGCCCGCCGCAGTGCGCACCCCCTCGGCGAGTTCCCCGGCAAGGCGTCGCAACCGGGACAGCACCATCACCTGCCGTCGGCCACCGACGTCTGGCAGCCGGGTGAACACGACGGCTGCTGCCAGATAGAAGATCGCGGCCAGTGAGAATCCCGTCGCGGTCGACCGGCCGACGATCAGCGCCCCGCCAACCGCGCCGAGGAAAGAAGCGGTCATCCCGGCCAGGGAGGACACGGCGTTGCCGGTGACCAGGTGGGCGTGGGGGACCGTTCGGGGCAGCGCGGCACCCTTGGCCGCTAGCACGAACCGGGACGAGGACAGTAGAACCAGCACCCCGATATAGGCCGCGGTAGTCGACTGGGTCGCGATCGTCGCGATCCCGGCGATGGCCAGCGCAGCCCGCAGCGCGGACACCACGATCAGGGTGCGGCGTCGATCCCAACGGTCGATCACGACGCCCGCGGCCGGCCCGACCACGCTGAACGGGAGCAGGGTCATCGCAAGCACCGCGGCGATTCGGGCCGGAGTCGCGCCGTGCGCGATGTCGAACAACACGAACTGCGCGAATGTGATCTGGGCCAGCGCGTCGGCGAATTGCCCGAGACTCTGCCCGCCCACCAACGGTCCCAACGGGCCGGCCAGCAGCGTCCGCGCCCGCCGCCAGCCCTGCCCGCCGGGGGCCGCGCCGGCCTGCAGGTCAATCACTGCCGGTGGCCGACCAGTAGGCGGTCTCCTGAATCACGCTCTGGCACTCGCCCGGTCGGCCGGGCGTAGCCACAGGCCCCACTTCGAGGGCCAGTCGTTCGAGCCGATGACGGCCTACTCCAATGTGACGAGAATCGGTTCGAAAACATGATCAGGGGCGGCGAGGGCATGTGGCCGCTCGACTGCGCTCGTACCAGCTGCCGTGTGACGCGATTCTTCAGCGATCGGTCGCCTCGTGCCATGAGGGTTTATCCGTGCGGGTGCGGGCCGTGCCGTTGGGTGAGTTGCGTGCGGTGTTGTGGCACGCGGATCTGCCGGCGATCTTCGCATGGCCGCGGCCGGGCTGTCGTCCGCTGATCCTAGCCCCGGGCACCGCCGTCAGGGGCGACAATGCGATCGCCGTCATTTCGACATAACCGCCTGCCCGGCACGCCTGGTCGACCTACCGTCGTAACCTGATTATTCCGCCCTCCGGAGGATTCCGGCGGGAAGATCCGAGTACTGCTCGTGGTGAAGGGTGTCGGTTGTCGCGGCGGGGGGTTGAACGTGGCCGGTGATTCTGACGCGGCGACGGTGCTGCTGGGCGGTGACGTCATGCTCGGTCGCGGCGTCGATCAGATTCTTGCGCATCCGGGGAACCCCGCATTGCGTGAGCCCTATGTCGATGATGCCCGCCGCTATGTCGGACTGGCCGAACGGGCCAACGGTCCGATCCCCCGTCCCGTCGACTGGAGGTGGCCCTGGGGTGACGTGCCGGCGATCCTCGAGGACCTTGCTCCCGACGTTCGGCTGATCAACCTGGAGACCACGATCACCGCCGATGGTGAATTCGCCGACCGCAAAGCTATTCACTACCGGATGCACCCGGACAATCTCGCGGCACTGACCGCGATCCGGCCCGACGTCTGCGCCCTGGCCAACAACCACATTCTCGACTTCGGCCGCCGTGGGCTTGCCGACACCCTCGACGCTCTCACCTCGGCGGGTATCTGCGGTATCGGGGCGGGAGCTGATCTGGAAACCGCACACCGCCCGGCAGCGGTGACCTGCCACGGTGAACACCGCGTGGTCATCGGCTCGGTTGCCACGAAATCCAGTGGGGTTCCCGAATCGTGGGCGGCGCACCGCGATACCCCTGGCGTGTGGCTGATCTGGGATCCGTCGGCCCGTGCTGGCGCCGACGACGTCGCGGCAAAGGTCCTGGCGCACAAGCGCACCGGCGATGTCGCGATCGTGTCGGTGCATTGGGGATCCAATTGGGGCTACGGTGTGGGATTGAGCGAAATCCAGTTCGCGCACCGGTTGATCGACGCCGGCATCGACATCGTGCACGGGCATTCCTCACACCATCCCCGGCCGATCGAGATTTACCGTGGCAGACCGATCCTGTACGGCTGCGGCGACGTCATCGACGACTACGAAGGCATCGGCGGCCACGAGTCCTACCGCCCCGACCTGCGACTGCTCTATCTGATCTCGATCGATCCCGGCCGCGCTGACCTGGCCGCGCTGCAGATAGTTCCGCTGCGCGTGCGGCGGATGCGACTCGAGCGCGTTGCGCGCACCGACGCGGAATGGCTGCGCGCCACGATCGAGCACATCAGCCGCCGGTTCGGGACCCACGTCGTGGCGGGACCCGACGATCTACTGGTAGTCCACCCGTAGCGAGCGAACCCACGGTTGAGCATCCGGATCGGCTGAGGGCCAAAGACCCTCAGACCGGCGACATCAGGGCCTAATGCCTCCTCTCGTAGGGCGGTGACTCTGGATGGGTCCGCGAGGAGGTTTTGATGCCCTATGTTGATCGTCGCGCCCGGGGGCCCTCCGCCACCGGATCGCGGTGTTGCACGGCTCCGAACTGAATATCGCCGCGGACGGCTCCCTGGACTGGGACGACGACTTCCTCGCCGGCTTCGATGTCCTGGTCGCCTTCGCGATCGACACCGATGCTCATGCAGTCCCGCATCTGGACTACACCCGTTACGGCGTCGCCGTCGGCCAGCGTGGCTGGGTGGGAGCCGACGAGGTGATCAACACCTGGCCGCTGGCCCGGCTCCGCCGGTTCCTGGCAAAACGACGCCGCTGCACGCCCCGGCGGACCACGGCGAGCCGATCGATGCGCTCATTCGACGTCGGGTTCCCCGGAGAGGCGCAGGACGGCCTCCCGCGCGGCGCGCTGCAACTGGACTGCGGCAGCCCAGTCTGTGCCCATAGCTTCGACTGGCTGACCGATGGCGATGTCGACCGCTCCCCGTCGCGGAAAGCGGTGCTCGGGCCGGTACATCGCCCGTGTCCCGCGGATGGCGAGGGGGAGCGCCGGTACGCCGGCCTCGGCGGCGGCGACGAATGCGCCCATGTGGAAGGGCCGCAACCCTGGGGCGCGGGCCAGGTGGCCCTCGGGGAATATCACGAGCGACTGCCCGGCTCGGACCAGGGCGACGAGGTGGGCGGTGTCGGCCACGCCGTGCTCGCGCTCGTGTCGTTCGACGAACACGGTGCCGAGCCGCTTGAGCACGAACCCGCTCAGCACCTGGCGCTCGAGCACCTCGCCGGCGACGAAGCGGAAAGAGGGTGGCAGCACCGTGGCGAGCACGACCGCGTCGAGCCAACTCGGATGGTTGGCCACGACGATCGAGGGCCGGCGAGGGAGGTGGTCGAACCCATGCACGGTAACCGCCGTCCCCGTGAGGCGGGCCAGGAGCCGGACCGACCCACAGACCATCTGCCAGCGCCACTGCACCCGCGGGAGCAGCGCGAGTAGGACAAATACCGGCACCGCGAGGACCGCAAGCAGCACCCACGTGTAGACAGCGAACACGACTGCGGCCGCCGCGCGACGGGCGCGGCGCAACGACGGCACAGCTCCGCGGAGCCGGAGGCGAGCCAACTCCCACCACAGCGCCCGCGGTCGGGCACCGATCCTCCCCTCCTCGTAGATCTCCCGGCTCGCCGCCCGCCGGATCTTGCCGCTCGAAGTCTTCGGGACGGTGCGAGGTGGCGCCAGGACCACGTCATCGGGGGCCACGCCGAGCAGGTCCACCGTCGTCGAGACGATTTCGGATCGCAACACGGCGGTCGCCTCGTCGCCGGTCGCTCGGGTCTCGGCCATCACGACGAGCCGCTCGACACCCCCATGGGTGTCCGGAGAGGCGAACACGGCCACACACCCCTTGCGGATGTCGGCGAGATTGCCGATCGCCTCTTCGAGCTCATCGGGGTGCAGGTTGCGGCCGGCCCGGATGATCACGTCCTTGACCCGACCGGTGACGTACAGGTCCGCGTCGGCCACGTAGCCGAGGTCGCCGGTGTCGAGCCAGTCGTCGTGAAACAGCGAGCGCGTCGCGTCGGCGTTGCGGAAGTAGCCAGCGGTCGCCGACGGGCCGCGGAACTCGATGCGACCCTCACGGCGGTCGCCCAGTTCGTTGCCGGTGGCGTCGACGATGCGGATCTCGTGGCCTGGCAGCGGTTGGCCGCAGGCGACGAAACGAAGTGGGTCCGGCGCGCCCGGCTCGGCCGGGTCGGCACGCCCCGAACGCACGAACGTGTCGCGGTGGACGCGGTCGATGAGCGGGCCCCGCCCAAGCGGCGGGAACGCCAGCCCGACAGAGGACTCGGCCAGCCCGTACACCGGCGCGATCGCGTCTCGCCGCAAGCCGTAGGGGGCGAATCGCTCGGTGAACCGCTCGATCGTCGCGGGGCTGACCGGCTCGGCGCCATTGAAGGCCAACCGCCACGAGCTCAGGTCGAGTCCTTTGAGCTCGGCGTCGTCGACCTTGGCAAGGCAGAGCTCGTAGGCGAAGTTCGGCCCGGCTGAGATCGTGCCCCGGTTGGCGTGGATCGCCCACAGCCATCGCGACGGGCGGGTCAGGAACACCTGGGGGCCCATCACCACCAGCGGTATGCCGAAATAGAGGCTCGAGAGCCACGCGCCGATCAAACCCATGTCGTGGTACAGGGGCAGCCAACTGACGAACGTGTCCGCCCCCGACACTGCCGCGGCGTGGCCCATCGCCCGGATGTTGGCCAGCAGGTTCTCGTGCGTGAGCGCCACCCCTTTGGGCTGGCCGGTGCTCCCCGAGGTGTACTGCACCAGCGCCAGGTCGGCGGACCGGGGTTGAGGAAGGGCACCGCTTGTTGCGCCCATGAGGGATTCGGGGACGAGGACCTGGCGCAGGCTTTCGACGTTCGAGCGCAGGAGATGGCCAAGAGGGACGGCCTCGGGCACGGTGACGAGCAGCGCGGTACGGGCATTGGCGAGGATGCGGGCGTGGCGACGCAGGTGATCCGCCAGCTGGGAAGGCCGCGCTGGCGGGTAGATGGGTACGGGCACCGCGCCGGCGAGGACCACGCCGGCGAAGGTGACGAAGTACGCCCGGCTGGTGGGCAACATGATGGCGACCGTGTCGCCGGGCAGCACGTCGTGGGCCAGCAACCCCGCCGCCACGGCAGCCGCCTCATGGTGGAGCTCCCCGTAGGTCACGTCCTCGGGGCTCCCCGACTCGCCGAGGATGCGGATGTGCGTTCGCTCGGGGGTGGCGGCCACGTGCCAGTCGAGGGCGTCGATCAGGGTCGACGCGGCCGCCGGTGCCCGGCTGCCCGCCGCCGTGGCCGGCGGTGAGACAACGCCGATGTCCTCGCTCAGTCGGGCGGGGCTCCGGGTGACGGCCTGCAGGAGGTCGCGCGGTGTCTCAGCACGAGCCAGCAGGCCCGAGGGCAGCGTGACTCCGAACGCGTCCTGGACCCGCAGCAGCAGCTCAACCAGCTCCAGGCTGCCGATACCCAGGTCTTCGAACGAGCTGTCGAGCGACACGGTGAGCCGCGAGGCGTGCGGGTGGACCTCGGCGACGAGTCCCCGGACCAGTTCAAGGACGAGGGCAGCGCGCTCTGCGCTTGCCATTAGTTAGGAAGCGCTCTTCGAGCGCGCGACCCGCTCCCGTAGGCGCAGCGCGAACGCCGCGGCACGATCGAGGTCGCGGTCGTTCGGCCGTCCTTTGTTGACACCGCCGATGAACCGCAGCGGGCCGACCGTGTCGAGGCCGCGGCAGGAGAACGAATCGAGCACATCGAAGCCCGTCGACGCGAGCTGGTGACGGATCGGTCGGCTGTAGCCCACCAGGGGGAGCTCGGGACCGCCGCTGGTGAAGAAGGTGAACGCGCGGCCGCCATCAACATGGGGCAGGCGACGGATGAGCCGCCGCAACCTCGAATGCACCGCGTTGAAGTAGATGCCCGACCCGAAGCCGACGAGGTCGTACTCATGCAGCGCCGCGAGGTCGACCGCCTCGGGCTCGACGACCTCGGCATTCAGCACTTCAGCTATGCGATCGGCCACGCGGCGGGTGTTGCCGTTCGAGGTCGAAACACAAACGATCAGCGAATTCATGACCCCCTCTTTCGTCCCCCAAGTGGCCCTGGTGAGTCGGTGCGGACTAGTCGATCCTGCGCCGCCGCCTCGCCGGACGATAGCGACGAACGGCACCGTGGCCTCGGGGCTTTGGTCACCTGCCCTGCCGTGGTGCGTCCGGGCCGGCGTTGGCGGCGGTGCGACACCGCTGGCTGTCGGCATCGGCGCCGTTGCCTGCCTCCGACGAACGGTCCTCCGGCGCAGGGGACTTCAGACCCTAGTGCCGGCCGCTCCCCGGTGCTCGGATTGAGGAGCACATCTGACAACGATTACTCTCTCGACGAGGGCATCATGACCAAACTTCCCGCGCAGCACCGACCACGCTCGCTGCTGCCCGACATTTCTGAACTGTTCACCGGGTTTCCCTCCTGGCCGGCGTTACGCCCGATGTTGGACAGCCATCTGATCCGGCTGGAGGACGAGATCGAAGAAGGCCACTATGTGGTGCGCGCCGAGATGCCCGGCATCGATCCGGCCAAGGACGTCGACATCACCGTGCATGACGGCCAATTGACGATCAAGGCCGAGCGTACCGAGAAGAAGGAGACCAACGGGCGCTCGGAGTTCAGCTACGGCTCCTTTGTCCGCTCGATCTCGCTGCCGGCCGGCGCCAAGGAAGACGACATCAAAGCCACCTACGACAAGGGCATTCTCACCGTGTCGGTGCCGGTGCCCGAAACCGCACCGGCGGAAAAGCGCATTCAGGTTCAGGTCGAGGCCGCCAAGTAGACGATCCAACCCGACGGCCCCGGAGATTTCACCCGAATACTCCGGGGCCGTCTTCACAGTTGACACGAACCGGTCGGCGACACGGCGTCTTGGCTCGCGTTGTACATCCGACGCCGTTGAGCCATTCAACGCAGGAAGGGCCTGTCCGACAGGATCATTGGAGGTTCCACATGAGCGAGCACGTCCGGCTGGGAAAGGTGTCCAGGTTTCCGGTGAGTGTCCACTGGAGCGTGCTGGTGACCTTGTGGTTGTTCACGTGGAGCTTGGCGTCCACGCTGCCGCACGTGGCGCCGGGCCGTTCCGCGGCGGCCTACTGGCTGGCCGGGTGATTGGTGCGGTGCTGCTGCTCGCGTCGCTGCTGGCCCACGAACTAACCCATGCGGTCGTGGCGCGGCGCGCGGGCATCACGGTGTCAGGGGTGACGCTGTGGATGCTCGGGGGCATCGCGAGCCTCGGCAGCGACGCCAAGACCCCGAAAACAGAATTCCGGGTTGCGGTGTCGGGTCCGCTGACCAGCCTGGCCCTGGCAGCACTGTTTGCCGGCGCGGCCGCCGGCCTGCACGCGCTCGGGGTCACGCCGATCGTGGTCGGTGTCGCCTCGTGGCTGTCGGGCATCAACCTGTTGCTGGGACTGTTCAACCTGTTGCCGGGCACACCACTGGATGGCGGCCGCATCCTGCGTGCCTACCTGTGGCGCCGCCACGGCGATCCGGTGCGCGCCGCCGTTGGCGCGGCCCGCGGCGGGCGCATCCTCGGGTTCATCCTGATCGGACTGGGCCTGCTGCAATTCGTGGCGGGCTCGCTGGTCGGCGGCGTGTGGATGGCGTTCATCGGCTGGTTCCTGCTCACCGCGGCCCGCACCGAGGAGAACCAGGTATTGGCCCGGCAGTCCCTAGCGGGGGTGCGCGTCGCCGACGCGATGACCGCCCATCCGCGCACCGCCGCGGGCTGGATCACCGTGGAGGACTTCATCCACCGCTACCTGCTGGGCGACCGCCACTCGGCCTATCCGGTCGAGGGCCCCGACGGGTCGATCACCGGACTGATCACCCTGACGCAACTACGCGCCGTCGCACCCGACGCACGAGCCACCACGTTGGTGCGTGACGCCGCCATTCCACTGCATCAAGTGCCCACCGCCGAACCGCACGAGCCGCTCACCGCGCTAGTGGAGCGGCTGACACCGAATACCGGCGCCCGCGTGCTCGTCGTCGACGCCGGTCACGTCGTGGGGATCATCACCGCAACCGACATCGCCAGACTGATCGACGTGCGCGGCCTCGACCTGCCCCGACCAGCCGCCGGTCACCCCACTGATCCCAACGCCGACCCCGATCACCACGATCAGGCACCCAACCAAAGGAACCCACCCGCGGCGAAACGAACGTCGGCTTGTTATCCGCGATGCCCGGTCTCCATGCCTTACGCGCTTGGATGGCGCGCGAGCGTATCGGCCACGCAGGCCATCGCGACCGAGTCGCGGCCGTTCTGCTCGTTGACCTTTCGCTGGTGCCCGCGGTCGCGAATCCACGCCGCCTGATCTGTCATCATGCGACGCAGCAGTTCGCAGTACAGCGGCATCTTCTGCAGACCTTCCCAGTGGAGCTCGAACTGTTGATAGACGTCGTGCTGATGTCCGTGCGAATAGAACGCGCGATCGCGCGGGCCATAAGTCATCAGCACGTCGATCCGCGCGTGGGGAAATAGTTCGCTCAGTTCGCGCGTCTGCGACTCATTGGCCACCGCATGAATGCGGACGCTCGTTGGCACCCAACCTTGCAGCAGCATGTCGCCGCGTTCGAAGACGAGTCGAAGCTCCTGGCGATCCAAACGCCCCGGCTGATGAAAGCCGTGGTAAAAATTGAAATGCGCGCCGCCCGGGTAGCGCACCGTGCATTGCACCTGGTCCTCGCAGCCGTCGGACCTGCGACTGGCCTGCGCGGAAACGACTTCACCGGCGCCCAGCCAACCCGTCAGCATGTCGAAGAAATGCACGCCATGCTCGACAAAGATTCCGCCGCTCTTTTCACGATCCCAGAACCAATGCTCCGGCGGAAGATTCTCGTCGGAGGCGTAGTTCTCAAAGTAGCCGTGCAGGAAGTCGCCAAGCGGCTGGCGATCGATGACCTGGCCGACGATGTCGAACAACGGGTTGTACCGCTGCATCAGGTTCGCGACGAGCAACCGGTCCTGTCGCCGCGCGAGCCCCACCAGTTCGTCCGCTTGTTCGACCGTCAGCGCGAGCGGCTTCTCGCAAATGACGTGTTTGCCCGCTGCGAGTGCCAGCTTGGATTGCTCGTAATGCAGAAACGGCGGCGTGGAAATGTAGACCAAATCGACCGCCGGTAATTCGAGTAGGCGATCGACATCGATGACGTCCTCGAGCCCATAACGCTGCGCCGCTGCCAGGGCGGCCGCCCGCGCGGTGCTCGCCATTCCAGCCAGCCGCACTCCAGGAACCTGCCCGAACTGCTGCAGCGCGAACAGCCCGAAGCCGCCACAACCGATAATGCCGATACCGAGTTGGTCGCTCATCACTTCGAATCCTTCCGTCCATCGATTCATCGGATGACGCGTGCCGGGTCTTCATGATGAAGCGTGGTAGTGGCTGGTTGACACGAGCAACCACTCTCGCTTGAGCGGCACCTGACGCCGATTATCGAACGAGCGCTCAAGGCGACAGCGGACCGGCCGCGCCGTAGGAGTTAGTGCGCAGGGTCCTGGAGGCGAATGACGGCGTCAGTCACGACTCGCACCCCAATAGTGGAGAGTATCGGCGGCCCGCGGGTGGAGCTCGTCGGCGGGCTACTATGATAGGGAGTCAATTGTCGGGACCTTTGTCCCTGGTCCCACGTCACATCGACCGCCAGGATGCAGGACAGGCGGACGGAAATGGAGCGTGACGTGGTGTTGACCCGATTGCCCGTGCCGTTAACAGGCGGCGATGCCGACCGGGAAGAGGCACTTCGCATCGCCTTCGTGGGGACCTTTCCGCCGACACAGTGCGGCCTGGCGACATTCACCGAGTCGATGGTGCGTTCGATCAGCCACGCGGGCCGCGCGGTCGAACCCGTGGTCATCCGCCTCATCCAGCCGAACGAACCGACCGGCGGTGCGGCGCGAGTCACGGTCGACTGGATCGCCGGCGACGCGGCGTCGTTTGATCAGGTGCGCGACACCGTCGAGGATGTCGACCTCGTCATCCTCCAGCACGAGTACGGGATCTACGGGGGACCCGACGGCGACGAGGTCCTCGACCTGCTGCGGACAACGACGACCCCGCGCATCGTGGTGCTCCACACCGTCCTGGCCGATCCCACCCCGCACCAGCGTGCGGTGCTCGAGGAGGTCATCGGGCTGGCCGATGTGACGGTTACGCAAACCGAGGCGGCGCGTTTGCGGCTCCGCAACTACGCGATCAACGATCCGGAGCGGGTCCTCGTGATCCCCCATGGCGCCTGGACCGAGCCCGGCATCGGTGAGCAGCGCCGCCATGGCAGGCCGCTGGTGCTGAGCTGGGGATTGGTCGGGCCTGGCAAGGGCCTCGAGCACGGCGTCGCGGCGATGGCCAGACTCGGTGACCTAACCCCGATGCCGACGTATCTTATCGCCGGTGAGACCCATCCCAAGGTCCGAGCGGCTCAGGGAGAACGTTACCGGGAGATGCTGCAGCGATCCGCCGTCGAGCTGGGCATCGCCGACCGCGTCGTCTTCGATGGCACGTACCGCGCTGTCTCGTCGTTGGCCGCGCTGATCCGCAGCGCCGACATCGTGCTCCTGCCCTACGACTCCCCCGACCAGGTCACCTCCGGGGTCCTGGTGGAGGCCCTCGCTGCGGGGAAGCCGGTCGTCGCCACGAGGTTCCCCCACGCTGTCGAAGCGCTGGCATCGGGGGCAGGCCTGCTCGTGCGCCACGGCGACGACGAGGCGATGGCCGGTGCGCTGCGCCGGATCCTCACGCGGCCCGACCTTGCCCACGCAATGCACCAGGAGGCCGCCCGCGTGGGCGCGGGTTTGCGCTGGCCTGTCGTCGCGAAGCGGTACCTCGCGGTGATCGACGACGTACTCGCCAATCGGATGGCGGCATGAACCTGCCGATGCCCGACCTGCGACACCTGGTCCGGATGACCGATGACACTGGGCTCTTCGAGCACGCCCGCGCAGCGATGCCCCGCCGAGGGCACGGCTATTGCAGCGACGATGCCGGGCGCGCGCTGGCCCTGACCTGCCGCTGGGACGACCCCGCTGCTGACCGGCTTAGCGAGATCTACCTGGCGTTGCTGCGGCGCCTGCACCTGGGCAGCGGACGATTCGCGCTGCGCATGGGTCACGACCGCCGGTTCACCGACCGCGACGTCTCCGACGACGCCTGTGGCCGTGCGATCTTCGGCCTGGGTGTCGCCGCCGCGTCGACTGCGCCCCGCCACGTCACCGAAGGGGCTCAGGAACTGTTCTCGAAGACGACCTCGTTTCGCTCACCGTGGCCCCACGCCATGGCGTACGCCGCACTCGGCGCTGCGGCCGCGCTCGCCGACGACCCCGACCAACCCCACGCCGCCGAGCTGCTCGGCGACGCCGCGACGATGATCCAGCAGGCGACCGGCCACCGGCACTGGCCCGAGGCGCGCTTGCGCTACGCCAACGCGCTGCTGCCCGAATGCCTGCTGGCGGCGGGAGCGATGCTCAACGACACCAGATTCGAGCGGACGGGGTTGCGGCTCCTGGACTGGCTCGTCGCCGAGGAGACGGCGCCCGAGGGTCACTTCAGCTTCACGCCGACCCATGGCTGGACCGCCGGCGAACCGCGACCAGCGTTCGACCAGCAACCGATCGAGGCGGGCGCCATGGCCGATGCCGCGGCGCGGGCGTTCACCGTGACCGGCGAGGCCGACTGGGCCGAAGTGACGATCCGGTCAGCCCAGTGGTTCACCGGTCGAAACGACCTCGGCGTCGCCATGTTCGACCGTCGAACCGGCGGATCCTTCGACGGGCTGCAGGTCGACGGGCCCAACGTCAACCAGGGCGCCGAGTCGACCATCGCGTTCCTCACGGCACTCCGACGAGCGCATGAGGTGGCTTCCCCCCGGGCCCAGGTCTTCGTCGCATGACCCCCGCCGACCGGCTCGCGCCGTCGCGGGGTGACCCGCCCGAGATGTTCCTGCGCCATCCCGACAATCCGATCATCACCGCCGGTGACGTGCCACGGATGGTCAACGCCGTGTTCAACCCCGGTGCGACGGTCTTCGAAGGCGAGACCCTCCTGCTGTTGCGGGTGGAGGACCGCACCGGCCTGTCCCACCTGGTGGTCGCCCGAAGCCCCGACGGCTACAGCAACTGGAGCGTGGAGCACGATCGGGGAATGTTCGCGCAGACCTCGACCTCGGAGGAGGCCTGGGGTATCGAGGACCCACGGATCACCCGGGTCGGCGACGAGTACCTCATCGTGTACACCGGCTTCTCCACCACTGGACCGCTGATCCTGCTCGCATCCACACGCGACTTCGTGCACTTCGACCGTCGCGGCGTCCTCCAGTCCCCCGAGAATAAGGACGCTGCGTTGTTCTCGACCACCTTCGACGGCCGGTGGGCGCTGATCCACCGGCCGTCGGCACAGATGCCGGGAATCGGAGCGCACATCTGGCTGTCGTGGAGTCCCGATCTCCGCCACTTCGGCGACGCTAAGGTCCTGCTACCGGCCCGTCGCGGCGGGTGGTGGGACGCCAACAAGGTGGGCCTGGGCCCTCCGCCGATGCAGACCCACGCCGGGTGGCTCCTCTGTTACCACGGCGTCCGCACGACCGCGTCGGGAGCCATCTACCGTCTCGGGCTCGCGCTGCTCGACCGCGACGACCCGACCCGGGTGATCGCTCGTGGCAACGAGTGGGTGTTCGGTCCGTCAGCGAGCTACGAGCGCTCCGGCGACGTGCCCGATGTCGTCTTCCCGTGCGGCTGGATCCTCGACGACGACGGCGACACGATCCGGATGTACTACGGCGCGGCCGACAGTGTCGTGTGCCTCGCCACGGCCAGCCTCGAGGCGCTGCTCGACCACGTCATGACCCACCCCTGTGCCGACGGCGAGTCGTCCCACCCTCCCGGGCTCGCCCCCGGCATTGGCGGCTGACGGTGGCTACTTGACAGCGGCGGAGCTCCTCGACGCGCTGGGGGTCATCGCTCCCCTCGCGAGAGGCCAACCGGACTGCCACCTCCCTCACGACCTGCTGGTATGCCGCGACATCGCCGTCGGCGCGTTCTGCTGTCGCGTTGAGTTGTTGTCGTGCAGCCTGTTCGTCGGCATCGGGTGGGATGACGAGCAGTGCGAGGTGACGACCCTGCCCGACGAGGATGACACTGTTCGGCTCGTCGGAGCTGACGCCATGCAGCTCGAGGGTGTGGCCGGCGATCTCGAGGTGCGGCGGGGTCGCCGTCCACGCACCGAGGTGGTAGCCCACCAGATCGATCTGGCCCAGCCGGTCGGACAACCCGGTAATCAGTCCGGGCAGCTCGGTGGCCAACTGTGTCGACCGCGGCCACCAGGCCCCGTCGAGGCGCGCAGGCGGGTCGGGCCTAAGCGCCACCCGCGGGTCGCTCTCCGCATCGGCGAGCGGCGCGCTGACTGGCGAATCATCTGTGATCGCCGGATTCCCTTCTCTCGGTGCGGTCTTCTACCCGCTTTTCCGGGCGACCCGGCCTCGGTCGGATCGGTGATCGCCAGACGGATCGAGCTATTCAGTCATAACGACCTGGACCGGCTGGCCTGACATCAGAGTTCTCCCCTGTACTGATCGCAATATGCGGTGACGGCCGCATCGACGACGCCATAAGCCTGCGTCACCGAGATTCCCCGGAACTGGGCACGCAGTGCGGCCGCCGCTTCAGGGACGGTGTTTCCGGGGCGGGAAAGATATTCGCATTGTCGGTGACCGCCCGATGCCGCATTCAAGAACTCACTGGTGCCGCCCTGGCCGAAACCAGCGCGGCCAGTTTGCACCAATTTGGTGCGGCGACATTCAGCAGCGGCCATTCCGGCGGGGCAGCGGGACCAAAACGGTGCGGCTGTGCGGCCTTCCTGGCGGCGGCGGAACGCCAAAATCTAGCCTTGTACCCCAAATGGACACATGGAAGAGAACAGCTTTGGAGTCAGCAGAAATGAGGTATCAAGACGTGAAACAGGACTACGTTGGGGTTCGAGGCGAGTTGGGGGACTTACGTTCAGCCACAGCGAATTTGATTCTGGTGGTAGACACACTGTTATCGAGGATGCAGACTCATCGCGATAAAGAGGGATACGGTGACGATTCACATAACGGCTCAGGAATATCTCGAGGCTGCCATTGCCGAAGCCAGAAGGCGCTTACAGTGAAAGAGTTGTTGAGCAAGGGAATTAGATTACTTGTGGCACTAGGGGTTACGTTGTGGGTAATCCTCAATTCCCCCGTGGCCTCGGCCGGGCCGGGCGGCAACATTCCAGGCCCCGGCGTGTGCGACTATCCCGGTGTTGGCGGAAGTAATTTCGAGGCGGGGGCCACGGCGTACTACTGCGATTTTCCTATCGAAGAGAACAGCACGCACTGGCACTGCGAATATGGCGGATGGAACCTGGGTGGTCCAGGTGGCAACGCCCCCGTCGGTGGAACTTTTATGGGTTTTGGGTTAACCATTCCTGCAGGCGATTTCGGGGGTGCTACCGGTGGTTGTTCATGGCGCTGGCCGGATAACACTATCGGCCCTGCACCGAACCCACCGGGCGCGTGGAAGAACTACTTGGTGCCCAAGCCGCCACCGCCCGAACATCGGGCGCCCCCGACTCCACCGGCTGAGCCAGAGTCCGGACCACCACCAGTAGAGAATCCTAATCTCGGCGGTGAGCCACAGTCACCGGCCTACACTAACCCGGCGTTTCCGAATCCCGGCAGGACTCAGAACCCGCCGAGTTAGCTTGTGTCGCAGCCATATTCTACTTCGCTTTCTTCTCAAGCGCGTCTAGAAAGAGGCTAGCTGAAACCGGTTGTGCTGAAACTCGATCAGCGGTCGTCCGAATGCCTCTCGTTGCTTGGTGTAGCGGATCGCTTCCAGCACCGCGGCTTCGGCCATGCCGGCGCAGCCCGCGGCGATAAGCAGCCGTTCGCGTACAAGCTGTTCCATTAACTGATAGAAGCCCAGCCCGTCTTTGTCGCCGAGCAGGTTCGCCGTCGGCACACACATGTCCGAGAAGAACAATTCGCGAGTGTCTTGACCATGCTGGCCAACCTTCTCCAGAACTCGCCCCCGCTCA